>CAXIDD010000471.1:0-4650 GCA_964021975.1 uncultured Saprospirales bacterium
ATAAATAACGATAGCCTTCGGGCTGTCCAAGCTGATAAAACACATCCGTCACCTCAGCTACTTCCTGAATACCGTGCTGCTCCCCAACCATTACAAATTGGCTATTTTTAAGCTTATCCTTAGCTAAATCAACAAACGCTTTTTCATTTAAATCATCTACTTCAAAATAAAAATCTGACCAATCGGTGGTTTCCTGAGCGAATAAAAAAATGGTGCATAGAAGTAATCCTACTGTTAATCGTATTTGCTTCAATGGTCTATAGTTTTTAAAATTAGGAATTGTCTAAATTAGGAATATCCTGCCTAGGTGAAAGTTCTACATTTTGCAAAAGCACATATTTCTAGTATGAATGGATATATAAGTTTCATCAAATTGTACTTTAGGACGATAGGACTTCCGTCCAAGTACGGGTATTCGCAGGTCAGCAACTCCTCGGTCCAGTTTAAACCCCATAGATTATGTAACTTTAATATGCATTAAGGATAATTTCAAAAGCATATGAACTGAGCATGAAGCTTAAAACACCTCAATTATCTTTTATCTGGCGGCTTTCAATAGCGGCTTGTATTGCCATACTCCTTTTTATCATCATCTGGATTTCCTCTAACTTCAGGGAACCACCTGGTATTGGCTGGTTTAGTGGTTTAATAATCCTAATTGCTTATACGGTCTTTGAAACGGTAGATTGGTTTCAAGTCAAAGTCGCCGAAAAATTTCATTTTAGATCCCACTATCTAAAGCAAACGTTTTCACTTTTGGGTAGTATTATAGCTGGCACGCTCTGTTTTTTAGTGCTTTTTTATGGATTTAAGTGGTTGGACCATTGGTATAATCATAGCGAGCCTCCCATGTGGTCACACATGATTTTAGCGGGAATTATCGGCTTAGTGATGTCCATCATTTTTGCCATCATTTTAACAGGTATCAATTGGAAAAACAAGTATTTCAGTTATCAACTGGAGCATGAACAATCTAAGAAGGATATGGCCAAGGCAAATCTAGCAACTTTAAAAAACCAACTAGATCCACATTTCTTATTCAACAACTTTAACACGCTTTATTACTTGATTGACGAGGATAGTCAACTTGCAAAACAGTTTTTAGAAAAAATCTCTACCATCTATCGCTACCTTTTACAGAATGATGAAAAATCTTTGGTCCCTCTAAGTCAGGAATACGAGATGGCCTGTCAATATTTAGCCATTATGAAACATCGGTACGCAGATTATTTACAGTTGGATGATCAAATCCAAAGAAAACAAATTTTAGGCAAACAAATCCCTCCCTTAGTCCTTCAACAATTAATCGAAAATGCCTTTAAACACAATAGAATAGATGCTGAAGCACCTCTACAACTCTCCTTCCGCATTGACGGCACCTATTTATACGTTAGCAATAATGTCCATAAAAAAAGACCATTTTATACGGCTAAAACCGGCTTAAAGAACATTCAAAAACGTTATCAGTATTTGACTGATAAAAAAGTTATTATCCAGCGCACGCCTACCTTATTCCAAGTTGCAATTCCATTAATTCATGAGCATTAAAATTTTAATCATAGAGGACGAACAAAGTGCTGTAAAACACTTGATAAACCTCCTAAAAGTAGTAGAGCAAGAGACCAAGGTTCTAGCGACGCTTCCTACCGTCACCCAAGCAGTCCATTGGCTTAAAAATAATCGAGAGCCAGATGTCATTCTGTGTGACATTCAATTATCGGATGGATTAGCTTTTGATATTTTGGAAGAAGTAGCCATTGAGTGTGCCATTATCTATACCACGGCCTATGATCAATACGCCATTCAGGCCTTTAAGACCACTGGTATTGACTACCTGCTTAAACCCATAACGGCGCATGAGCTCAGCCGAGCTTTACTCAAATTTCAAAAAAACCAAAACAAAAACCAAGGAGATCAATTATTCAATAGTCTAGAATTACTACTGGAAAAGCAAAATTCTAATAAACATTACAAGCAACAATTCTTATTAAAATCTGGTCATTACCTAGAGCCCGTATCCGTCCATGAAATCGCCTATTTTTATCGGGATGAATTGGTTTTTGCACGCAGTTTTGCAGAAAAGAAATATATAATGGATGAATCTCTAAATTTTTTACAAACCCAATTAGACCCCTCCCAATTTTTCCGCCTCAATCGGCAATTACTCGTCAACAAAGTAGCCATTCAGAAGCTCCTACCTACCAAACCCGGAAGGCTACAAATTGAAGTTCGCCCTCATTTTCAAACAGAAATTCATTTAAGTCAGGAACGCTCGAGTTGGTTAAAGACCATGCTGGGGATGTGAATTAAGCGTAGGTTACAAAAATCTCAAATGTTCCTTATCCAAAATTACTTAATGTTTGTACCTTCGCCACCTTGAATTTTTCAAAGATTCAAATGATTATAAATAATCAGATAAAACATACAAAATGGCTAATCCAATCGTACAATTAAAAACCAATAAAGGTATCATCAAACTTGAACTAGATGCTGAAAAAGCACCTAATTCTGTCATCAACTTCTTGCAATACGTTGATGATGGTTTTTATGCTAATTTACTTTTTCACCGCGTCATTCCGGGATTCATGATTCAAGGAGGTGGACATGATTTGGAAATGAATGAAAAAGACACCTACGAGCCCATCGAAAACGAAGCGGAGAACGGTTTGAAAAATGATCGAGGTACCATTGCTTATGCCCGTACAGGTAACCCACATAGCGCAACTTCTCAATTTTTCATCAACCTAGCCGATAATGATTTTCTAAACTTTACTAGTCCAGCTGGCAATGGTTGGGGCTATGCTGTATTTGGAAAGGTTGTGGAAGGTATGGAAGTAGTTGATGCCATTGCAGCTGAGCCAACAGGTGCCTTCAGAGGAATGCGGGATGTACCAAAGGAGCAAGTGATCATTGAGTCGGCAGAGGTTGTGACGCCCTCTTAATAACAGCATTGGAACAAGGAAAATTAAGATTATAAAATCCACTTTATCTATTGTATCTTAAAGGGAGCAATAAATACCAACGCCTTATGAAAAATCACTTCTTAGTCTTTTGCTCCCTACTTTTTCTTGTTTTTGCCTGTCAACCTACCGAACAAGATGCTACTCCTGAAAATCAACTCGGTGGGCTTCAATATGATTTTGAAATATCTGCTGCGGCCAAAACAGGCTTTGACAAAGGCTTATTGTTGCTGCACAGCTTTGAATATGAAGATGCGCAGGAAGCTTTCCAGGAAGCTGTTGCCATGGACTCTACTGAAGTTATGGCCCACTGGGGTGAGGCAATGACGCATTACAAAGCCTTGTGGGGTTTACAAAATGAAGAAGGCGGTCGAGCGGTCATTAATAGATTGGGATCTACGCCCAAAGAACGTTTACAAAAAATCGACAATGCCTTAGAAAAAGATTTTTGGCAAGCACTAGAATACCTCTATGGTGAGGGTACTTTAAACGAGCGCAATCAAGCTTATGCCAAGCATATGGCCGCCCTCTATAAAAAATATCCAGACAATCAAGAAGTTGCCGCTTTCTATGCTTTGGGCTTAATGTGGTCTGTAGAAGAAGGTCGTGACCCAGATGTATTTGATCTATCAGCTCGGGTTGCTGAAGGAATTTTAGATGAAAATCCCAATCATCCGGGTGCTTTGCATTATATGATCCACGCCAATGATGATCCAAGTTATGCGAAATTATCTTTATTAGCTGCTAACAAATACGACAAAGTAGCTCCTGGTGCAGCCCATGCTTTGCACATGCCTTCTCATATCTACCTGGCTCTCGGCATGTGGAACGATGTGGTCGCTTCCAACGAACGTTCCTACGCAGCCAGCTTGGATCGAATGGAACGCAAGGGACTTGATGATAAAGCACGTGGCTATCATTCTTATGCCTGGTTGCACTATGGTTATTTACAGCAAGGTCGGTTTGATAAAGCGGCAGAATTATTACAAGATATGCAAGTCTTCACCGATAATACAGGCGGTGAAAAAGGCGCAAGAAGATACCTCATCGACATGCAAAATGCACAACGCATTGAATCCGGACAATGGGCATTAGATTTTGAGCCCGTTGATGTAAAATATACCGGTTTAGGTTTAAATTCTCAGGCCAATCATCACTTTTTGAATGCATTGTTTGCTTATGACAAAGAAGATAAAGCAGCTATCCAAATGGAAATTGACACCTTAAAAATGCGGAATAAATTGGCTAGTTACGTTGTCTCTAATGAAAAAGCACCCATTTGCAGTGCCGGCCCGACCCGTTATGCCCCCAACCCTAATGATATCAAACAGTGTGAAGTTGTCATTCATCAGATGGAAGCACTGCTAGCGCAGTTGGAGGGTGACGCAGCAAAAGCCGAAGCCTCGATGCAAAGTGCTACCCAACTCGAAGACGAATGTGAATATTCTTATGGGCCGCCACAAATTCAATATCCATCTTATGAGCAATACGGTGATTGGTTGTTGAAGCAAGAACGCTATTCAGAAGCCATCACGCAGTTTGATAAAAGTTTAGAAATAGGCCAAAATCGTGCTAAGGCTTTGAAAGGTAAAATAGCTGCATTTGAAGCGCTTGGTAAAGCTACGGAGGCCGAAGCTATTCAGGCTACTTTAGAGGAGTTTTGGATGGGAGACAAGGAGGAAGTGCTTTA
>CAXIDD010000472.1:0-4636 GCA_964021975.1 uncultured Saprospirales bacterium
GGGCCAGGTTTGTTTTGGAGCTCTATTCAGAAAACCATAAGTTGTAGAACCACCCAAAGCTAAAATGCGCAGTGTATTACTGTCTTTTTTTAGGGAGAATTCGGGGTTGCGATAGCCCAAACTATTGTTTTGTAATACACTATCGACGTGTCCGGGATGATTGGCATAAAGTAGGTACGGGTGGGCATCAATAGAACGAACTTCCTCGCGTTGACCTTTTCCTAAAAAGGCTTCGACCAGTCTTTTGCCACTTTGATACTGGACTGGTAGCCGGCGATAAACCAGCCAAGCAGAAGTTTCCAATAGGAGCCAAGCACCTGCGAAAACCAATAGATTAATGATGATTACCTTAGCCTTTTCTCTCATAGTAGTAGTTCAAAACTACTTGCAATAAACGAAATTTTCGATAACTAAAAAATCCATATTGGTTTTTTGGAAACAACGATAAGCGTCTATTGGTGTACAGACAATGGGCTCGCCACGAACATTAAAACTGGTGTTGATTAGTAGGCTACAGTCCGTCTCTTGCTTAAACGCTTGTAATAAATTATAAAAACGTGGATTGGAATGCTTCGAGACTGTTTGTACACGAGCCGTACCATCCAGGTGTGTCACGGCTGGGATTTTAGACCTTTGTTTATCTTTTACTGGATGTACAAAAGTCATAAAAGGACTAGGGCCATTTATTTCAAAATAATCAGTTGCATCTTCTTCTAATACGGCTGGTGCAAAAGGACGAAAGCTTTCCCTAAACTTGATTTTAAGATTGAGCTCTTGCTGCATACCCGGTGTTCTTGGGTCGGCAAGAATGCTGCGATTGCCTAGTGCGCGCGGACCAAATTCCATGCGCCCCTGGAACCATCCAACAATCTTTTGCTGGGCCAGTTGCTGGGCAATGAATGAGACCAGGGCTGCTTCATCTTGGAACTCCTGGCCGACAACTTGGTTCTTTCGTTGCATTTTGAGAATTGCCTTTCGGCTAAAAGCAGGACCTAAGTAAATATTACTTGAGTTAATTTCGGAAGTTGGGGTTTCCTTTTTTGATTTGTAAAGATGTTGGATGGCTAAAGCTGCCCCATGTGCTGCACCCGCATCTCCAGCGGCGGGTTGTACAAAGATTTTTTCGAATAATCCAGATTCTTGAAGCTTCTGATTAGCGACACAATTTAGTGCCACACCGCCTGCAAGACAGAGATTTGGGGCATTGGTTAAAGTTTTGGCAGTAGTAGCCATTTTTAAAATGATAGTTTCCGTTACTTGTTGGATGGCTTGGGCTAAATCATAGTGTTGTGCCGTAAATGCCTCCTCGGCCTGGCGAGCTGGAAAGCCAAATAAGGCCGCCCATTTCTTTTCCTGGACCATTCTCAGACCAGTGGCATAACGAAAGTAAGCTTGATTCATGTGAATAGAACCATCTGACTTAATTTGGACCAAATGTTCCGTAATCAGCTTGATGTAGTGTTGCGTTTGTGGGCTGTCTTTTTTCCCGTAAGGGGCTAAACCCATCAATTTGTATTCGCCATTATTGACTTTAAATCCTAAGAAATAAGTAAAGGCACTGTACAACAAACCCAAAGAGTGAGGAAAATGTAACTCCCGCAAAAGCTGAATCTGATTTTGCTGACCCAAACCAATAGTGGCCGTGCTCCATTCCCCGACGCCATCCAGCGTCAAAATAGCCGCTTCCTCAAATCCCGAAGGATAAAAAGCACTTGCGGCGTGGGAAAGATGATGCGTAGAGAATAATAACTTAACTCGTTTGGGATCATATGGCCCGATGGCTTTCAGTTCCTGTTGAATGGTACGCTTAAAAAATAATTTTTCGTGTAACCAAACGGGAATGGCTTTCAAAAAGGAAATCAAACCACGTGGTGCAAAGGTATAATACGTTTGCAGCAAACGTTCGAATTTGAGCAAAGGCTTGTCATAAAAAACTACGGCATCTAAATCATTAAGTTCCAATCCAGCCTCATCCAAACAGTAACGAATCGCTTCACTCGGGAAATCTGCACTGTTTTTTTGACGGTTGAAACGCTCTTCCTGGGCCGCCGCGATAAGCTGCCCATCAACCAGCAAAGCTGCTGCAGAATCGTGGTAAAATGCAGAGATACCTAGAATGTTTTTCATGTTATTTGCCGTGGAGCTCTTGCAATGCAAGGGCTGAATATGATGTAAAGGAGCCGTTGCAGGGCAACGACTCTACGGGGGCTATTTATCTTTTTCCTCCTCGTCTTCTTCCGAAAAATGCTCCTCATACCAATCTAAGATCCGTTGCCACTGATCGGTATAGGTAGCCTCGTCTCCGGCCCAACCAGCACCATGACCGGCTTTAGTATAATCTACCCAAACGGCTTTTTTGCCCAGCCGACGTAAAGCATAGTATAATTCTCTGGTGTTGGCAGCGGGCACATTCCAGTCTTCACCTCCAGTCAGCATTAGGTGCGGTGTGTTCATTTTATCAGCGTACAGGATGGCAGAATGCTCGATGTATTTCATGGGGGCTTCCCAGAGAGATTCGCCGATTAGGTCTTGGCCAACTTCAGCGGCGGCGTAATTCCGAGTACCAATCTTGGGACTGTCGCCCAAAAAGCTGATCATGTTGGTCTTACCTGAAATGTTGATGGCCGCTGCGAAGCGATCCGTCTGCGCAATCAGTAAAGAAGCTGCATAACCACCGTAACTAGTTCCGTGGACCCCTATTTTTTCAGGGTCTACCAAACCCCGATCGATCAATTTATTGATACCAGCCGTCACACCCTTGATCCAAGCTACGCCGGGCCTGCCTTCTTCCAGGTTTACAGATGGACGGAAACCAAAGTAGCCTGCATTGGCAATAATATTCATGGAAGCACGGTAGCCATTATCGAAAAATCGCTCGTAAATTTCACAGACTAGTGGATAGTTTTGTCCTTCCACGTAATCCACCGGATAGTATAAAACGCCATACAATTCTTTGCCATCGGCATCGAGGTATTCTACTAGTTCTGTTTTGGTGAATTTCTTGTCTTTTGTCCATGGATTTAAATCTGTAATGGCTTTAGCTTGTTTGAGGTCGGCATTATTGACGTAATGATTTCCAGGACGATTGCCAGCTGAAAGCTCATAGGCGATGCGACTGCCATCATCAGAAAAGCGCCAACTACGGTACAAGTCACTACTTTTTGCCAGTGATTCTAGTTGTTTGCTTTGGAAATTATAACGAACGAGTCCACGTTCCCATTTATCCGTCGCATTGTAGCTAAGGTACAGGTAACGACCATTGGGATGCCAATCAGCTATACCATACCGTGGAGCATTTTCTGCGTCTGGATCAAACTCCATAAAACGTTCTACACTCTTTGCCTCCCGGTCTATTCTATACAAGCCATATTTGGTGCGGGCAATCAACTGTGTACCTAATTCATTCCAAATCTCGGGGGAGAATTTTAGTTCCGCACTGTCTGCTTCTACCAAAATATTTTTGTCTTCTGTGAGGTTGATGACTGTGGTGTCACTCATTGATTTAATCATGATGTGGCCTTCATCGGCCCAGGCCATCCAGTTTTTGTCTGGACTGAAACGATAGGTCTTGCGCGTTTTGCTTGGTGCTTGGATTATGGTAGTATCTGCCTGGTTACGGAGACTTTGTTTAATCCAGGTATATTCCGCTCCATCCCGACGGTTATAGGAAGTTTTAAGTCCTTTATCCTTACGGTAAATTAAGAAGTTAGCGTCTTTAGCAATCTGATAACTACTATAACTTCCTGCTGGTAATACTTCTTCAACTTGACCATTTGTCAAACTAACTTTTGCAAGAATGATCTCATTATTCATTTGACTTAAGGCATCCCATTTTAAGAAAGGCTCTTCGGAATCGTAAACGGTGATGGGGCCATTATTGGCTTCCTCGTAGGCTATTTGCGCTTTTTCTAACCAATCAGAAGCACGCATCTCTATTAATACCGCCTCTTCATTTGGTAACCAATCTAGGTAAGCATTACTAGCTAAATTCAAATTAGTATTCAAACGAATTTTTCGGCTGCTTTTATTAGAAACATCTAAAAGGTGTAAGCCGATTCCACCGTTATCTACCTTTAATAAGGCTATCTTTTTCCCATCTGGAGACCAAGCCATGGATTGGATATGTTGTTGTTTTCCGAAAGGTGACATCGACGTGCCGGCCTCTAGATCATAAATAATCAATTCTTCGGATTGAGGCGCAATATAGCTTGGGTTGCGAAACTGACTATGATCCGTCAAAAAACGAGAACGATAACCCGAACTTTGAGTGCCTGCCAAGAATTTGCCATCCGGACTTAAGCTGGTTTGACTAAAGGATTGTACATCCAAAGCATCGGTGTAGGTAAAAGGTGTTTGTGCTACCAGCATTGTGTTAGCTAATAAGAATACGAATAGGAAATAATAGCGGCGCATAGCAGTGTTTTTGAATTTTTTGATAAGGGAATTTAGTTAAAATATATCAAATAAGGTAGAGCCGTTGCACTGCAAGGGCTCTACGCTATCTACAATCACAACCAATCACAAATCCATCTGTAAAATCTCAATACACATCCGAATGCCATCCCGAATATTGCCAATCCGGATGTTTTCGTTCGGATTGTGCTGGTTGTTGTCCATATTGACCATAGGGACGATG
>CAXIDD010000473.1:0-4627 GCA_964021975.1 uncultured Saprospirales bacterium
TGCTTATGTGATCGTTAATGACGATGTACAAGATGAAGACACCTTCAGAAAAGAAGTCCTTAAAGTAGTCACCAAAGAAATTGGGCCAATTGCCAAACCAGATAAAATTCAAGTGGTTTCAGGGCTGCCAAAGACAAGATCAGGCAAAATTATGCGTCGCATTTTACGCAAAATTGCTTCTGGAGATACCAGTAATTTGGGAGATATATCTACCCTACTGAATCCAGATGTAGTGGAGGATATTAAGGATACGGCTTTAGTTTAAACAGCCATTCTTTTTTCTTCTTATTTCGATAAATCCTCTAAGTAAATTACTTAGGGGATTTATTCACTTATTATTGCATGTCCTCAGGAGATATCAACCCTCTTGTGAGCATGCCTTGATTTGAGAAAAAATCTCCGGATCAAAAACTATATTTAGTTCTATCCAGGTACTTTTCAAAATCTAATTATCTTGAGTCATGGATCATAAATTAAAATACAATAAACCCTCTAGGAAAAAAGAAACCTTTCCAGTTGGAGCGGGACTGAACAAGTATTTGGTTAAATACAACCGAGCAACTACCCTACCTATCCAATACGAAGATTTGGAACGTTATGAATCCGCGCTTCCTTTATTAGATATGGAAGGTAAAGATACCCTATGGGAAACCGTTTACTTCTCTGCACAAGATGTCGATGAAACTTATCTGGCCCTTACTAAGATCTATGCAATCTTAAAAACGGATGGTAATACTACGGTCCTGGAGCACCTTTCTGTTGATCGAGTGGATTATTGTACGTTTGGTAATTCAAAGCCGTTTCGGATTCGAATCATCAATCGCTTAAATGATAACTATGACCACTTTTATGTAAAAAAAACCGATACTTCTCGAATTTATGGATTAGAGTTAGAAAGCTTACTTTCGCCCAATGCGGTGATGTATTTGGTAGATCGCAATACCTTAATTGAAGAGCATATTGCCGGTTTACCAGGAGATTATTTTATGAAGCACCACCTCATGGATACCTCCAACTTCAATCAAATTCGGATCGCAAAAGAGTTCGTTAAGTTTAATGAACGATGCTTTGTTCGACTTTTAGGAGATATGCGTTCCTACAATTACGTTGTAGACATTACGCCAGATATTGAGGGAAATCAGTATCGAATGCGGGCCATTGATTTTGACCAACAATCCTACGAAGGATGGAAAAGTTTTTATCTGCCGCAATATTTTAAGGAAAATAACCCCATTATATTTCTGGGGATTCAACACATGTCTAAAGAGACGGTTGAACAATACCAACTAGAAGAGCGTAGTTTAATTGCAGCACGGGTGAAAGCCCAACGCTCCCAAGTCGTCTCCCTCTTTCGGATTTTGCAAAAAGATAGAATTTCAAAACCTGAAAAAGTAGAACGATTAAGAGCAGAATTGGCCTATCACCATAAGAATGGCCGGTTTTATGATTGCAAGACAATGGGAGAAATTGTTTTAACCAACCTAAGTCTTTTGATTAAAAAAGATTTTAAGCAGAGTTTGGAATTATTGACCCAAAACAAGGATTAAATTAAAGGTAAATCTTATACATGGACTTAAGAATTGTTTTTATGGGAACGCCTGGATTTGCCGTTCCTTCTTTAAATATTTTATTAGAGCATGACTACAATGTTGTCGGAGTGATTACCTCAACCGATAAGCTCGGTGGCCGTGGCAAGAAAAAAGTAATTGAATCAGAAGTCAAACAATTTGCCAAAAGCAAAGGCCTCAAAATATTGCAGCCCTCCAATTTGAAGGCGCCTGCGTTTGTAGAAGAATTGAGGAGCTTGAAAGCCAATCTGCAAATTGTTGTTGCTTTTAGAATGTTACCCGAAGTGGTTTGGAGTATGCCCCAATTAGGTACATTTAATTTACATGGTTCGCTTTTACCTAAATACCGAGGTGCTGCTCCCATCAATTGGGCCGTTATCAACGGAGATCAAGAAACTGGCGTTACCACCTTTTTTCTAAAAAAAGAAATAGATACAGGGGATTTGATTTTTCAAGAGCGAATGCCCATTGGTCCGAATGATACCGCCGGAGAAGTACACGATCAAATGATGATTCTAGGTGCAGAAACAGTGCTTAAAACAGTAAAAGCTATTGAAAAGGAGAAAGTAAATCCTCAACAACAAGACGATTCCCAGGCAACAAAAGCACCAAAAATATTTCATGAGACCTGCGAAATTGACTTTAACCAAACTAGTCAATCCGTTCACAACTTTATCCGTGGCATGAGTCCCTACCCTGCTGCCTGGACTCAGCTTGATGGGAAGAAACTTAAAATCACACGTGCCAAATTTCATTTAGCTAAACATCAATTAACTCCTGGAACCTTCCATACCGACAATAAGAATTACATCCATATCGCTACCAAAGATGGATTTATTGAAGTGGAATTGTTGCAGTTACAAGGTCGAAAAAGAATGGATACGGTTGCTTTTTTAAATGGTTATACGATTGAATAGTCATTTACGAGACCAGAATTAGTCATTTCAAATTTTTATTTAGCGAAAATTCGCAAATCCAATAGTTTATTATTTTCTTTGTCCGTATAAAGCTATAAGCTTTGCTAAAGACTAGAAAATACTTAGACTAATGACAAATGATTATATCAGTATTCGCAACTTACGCTTTCTACTCCATGAAGTTTTAAATGGTGCTCAAGTTAATCGTTATGAGTACTATCAAGACTATGATGCAGAGGCTTTTGACATGGCCATTGATGCAGCTAAACAGATTGGAGACCAATACCTTTTTCCTTATTACCGGGATATGGATAAAAAGAAAGCTTACTACAAAGAAGGTGTAGTTTACGTCCATGAATCGATGAGACCTGCGATTAAGGCCATCGCTGAAGGTGGCTGGATTGCGGCCCACGATAATTATGATTTTAATGGCCAGCAAATGCCATTTACTTTGCTAAACACCGGCCTTGCTATCTTTTATGCCGCCAATGCAAATACAGCTTGCAATCCTTTTCTAACTACTGGCGCTGCTAACCTAATTAGGGCATTTGGTAATGAAAAGTTAAATCAAGCTTTTATTCCAAATATGTATAATGGTGATTGGCAAGGAACCATGGCTTTAACGGAGCCACAGGCAGGCTCTTCCCTTTCAGATATTACGGCTTCGGCAGATCCAGTTGATGGTACAGACTATTACCAGCTAAAAGGGCAGAAAATATATATTTCTGGCGGTGACCATGATGCAGTAGATAATGTCATACACCTCACTTTAGCGCGTATCAAAGGAGCTCCAGCAGGAACCAAAGGTATCTCACTATTCGTTGTTCCTAAGCATCGGATTACAGATTCGGGAGCTTTAGAACCCAATGATGTTACGACTGTGGGTATTTATAGGAAAATGGGGCAAAAAGGCTACGTCGCGGCTCACTTGATGATGGGCGAACACGATGATTGTAGAGCTTATCTAGTTGGTGAGCCACATCAAGGCTTGAAGTATATGTTCCAAATGATGAATGAAGCTAGAATTGGTACTGGTTTAGTTTCTGCCGGAACGGCTTCGGCGGCTTATTATGCTTCTCTAAAATATGCCAATGAGCGACCCCAAGGCCGCCACCCTTCCAATAAAGATGTCAATCAACCACAAGTTCTGATTATTGAACATGCAGATGTTAGACGGATGCTATTGTTTCAAAAAGCGGTAACAGAAGGTAGTTTAGCATTATTGCTCCAGTGTAGTTACCTCGCGGATGTAGCTAAAGGCGCGGAAGGACAGGAAGCAGAAGAAGCCAACTTGCTTTTAGAACTATTGACACCAATCGCTAAATCTTATCCTGCTGAAATGGGGATCCATTCCGTTAGTACTGGGATGCAAGTTTTGGGTGGTGCAGGCTATACGGATGACTTTCCTTTAGAACAACACTACCGAGACATTCGGGTAAACGCAATTTACGAAGGGACTACTACCATTCATGGTTTGGACCTGCTAGGTAGAAAGGTCATGATGCATAATGGTAAAGCACTAATCCTGCTAATGAAAGAAGTTAAGCAAGTTATTGGGAAAGCTGCTAGCCACGATCGCCTTGGTTTACAAGCTGAACAATTGGGACAAGCAGCCGCACAATTACATGAAACGACGATGAAGCTTATTGAATTAGCCATGAAAGAAAAAGCAGAAGTTTTCTTAGCTGATGCAACGCTATATCTGGAATATTTTGGTCTACTTGTAATGGGATGGCAGTGGCTAAAACAGGCCGTGGTAGCCAACAAAGCACTAGAAATCCATACGGAAGGGCCAGAGCACGACTTTTACATGGGAAAAATACAAACCTTCCGGTATTTCTTTGAATACGAATTGGTAAAAGGACTTAGCCTACGAAAAAGGCTCTTAAGTGATCAACGGGTTACTTTAGAAACCAGCCCTAGTCATTTAAACTAGAATAAATACGATTGGAAGTGATTGATTTACCCAATTTGGGATCAATCACTTCAATTAGATTCTAGCTTTTTAAACCAAATGTCTAAATTGTGCTTTCTATAATATAGATACGCTAGGATAGACTGCAAGCCTCCTTTTTTAATTAGACACAGGTTTAACTTTTATAGAAATGAAAAATTCCATTCTCTTCCTTTGCCTACTTTTTC
>CAXIDD010000474.1:0-4614 GCA_964021975.1 uncultured Saprospirales bacterium
GTCAAATTGATAAAATTAGCTTCAGTTTGGGACTGCGGATGGAGCAAACCAACTCAACTGGTGAATTAACCAGCTTAATTCCAGGTAACGATGATAAAGTGAAACGGTCTTACTTAGATTTCTTCCCTTCGGGTGGAATTACCTATGCTGCCAATCAGGATCACAATTTTCAGTTGAATTTCAGCCGTCGGATCAACCGTCCTTCTTACCAGGATTTGAATCCATTTGAAATGCAGTTGGATGAGTTGACCTTTGAAAAAGGAAATCCTTTCTTGAATCCTGAATATGCGATGAATATCAAATTGACTCATACTTTCAAGTATCGTTTCAATACCTCCTTTAGTTTCAGTCGCACTACGGATCAAATTACCAGAATTGTGGATGTACAAGGAGATAAAGCAAGTTTCATTACTTGGTTGAACCTATCGGAGCAATTGAACTACAGCTTGTCGATTAGCGCACCTATCCAAGTGACAAAATGGTGGAGTAGTTTTACCAGTCTGACCGGTTTCCACACTCAAAATACAGGTGATTTTGGTGGGGATAAAATTGTAGACGTTAATGCTACCGCGATGAATTTGTATACCCAGCATACCTTCACATTACCTAAAGAGTACAAACTAGAGTTGTCAAGTTGGTACAATAGCCCAGCGCTTTGGGAAGGAACTTTCCAAATGCAGAGTCAATACAGTATTGACGCTGGGATTTCGAAGTCCTTGCTAGATGGCCGCGCGAACCTGAAAGTGTCGATTTCGGATATCTTTAAAACGACAGATTGGGGTGGGACCAGCCAATTCGGTGCGCTATTTATGAGTGTAAACGGAGGTTGGGATAGCCGCAGAGTACGGGTGAACTTGAATTACCGTTTTGGTAATAATCAAGTGAAGTCTTCTCGTAGAAGAAAGACTGGTTTAGAAGATGAAGGTAATCGGATTAAGTAAATTTCATTATCCAATCATAGATTAACTAATTTGTTTGATGGTCTCTAGCTGCGGTTAGAGACCATCTTTTACATAGTGGTGGACTTATCTGGTGAGAAGTTTGTATTAAAAAATAGGACCTTGGCGAATGAATTCGCCATTACATTAAATTACGCTTGAAATAAAAGCCAGTGATCTCGTTTAGGGAAGGGAGCATTTAGTGTGATTGGCTGATTCGTTTCCGGATCGATAAAACTTAGCACACCAGCATGCAAGGCTATTTTACGATGGGCTGGATCAATGGTAGAACCATATTTTTCGTCTCCAACAATTGGATGGCCAATGTATGCTAGTTGGGCCCGGATTTGGTGGAAACGGCCCGTCTGAGGTTGTATCCTTAACAAGGCAAGCTGCTGCTTTTGATCAATCACCGAATAGTTTAATAAGGCCTCTTTGGTATTGGCTTGCCTTTTAGCATGAATGATCGCCCGTTTTTGTTGTTGCTGCTTTTCCAACCAATGATGCAAGATGGCCGTGTGGGACTCAGGCTGTTTCGAGACGATAGCGAAATAGGTTTTTTGAATGGTTTTTTCGGCAAACTGCTGGTTCAGTAAACGTAAGCTGTTCTTTTTTTTAGCAAGTAAAAGGACCCCACTTGTAACGCGATCCAACCGATGTACAATTCCTAGGTAAGGACGTTTTTCTTGATCTTGAAGGTAATGCCAGGCGGCATCTTCAATGGTATTTTGTTCGAAAGGGTTTTTTTCGACAATAAGTCCACTGGGCTTATTGATTGCCAACCAGCTTTTGGCCTCGTAGATGATGTGTTTTTTGAAATCCATGGGCTTAATTTCGGAAATAAACTGATTTTTTAACGTTGTTCTTACAAAAAAGTAGGGACAAGGCTCTATTTTGCGCATCGTATTTATAAAATCGCTGTAGAGAACCACTCATTTTACAATTATTTGCTTGCTAAATCGGCTGGTTTTGGTAGTTTTGTCCATAATCAAGCCTATTTTAAGCCTGAAATCATACTAAATGAACGGTGAATCGACATACAATGGATAGGATGTCAGGAGGTTTTTCGTTCTCTATAAGATTAATTAAACAGAATTGGAATCAATAATAATTAAAAATATCTAATGGAAAAACCAATTTATACCCTGAAGCAAATTGCACAAATGGATTTGCCCCCAATCATCATTTGGGCTGCACCAGTTATGTTTATACTGGTTTTTGCAGAATGGTACATCCGGGTAAGAAAATTGCACAAGAAGTATGACGGGAAGGATATGTTTGCTGCCTCGATTATTGGTATCGGGAATGTAGCAGTAAGTGCTGTAATCAAGCTGGCGTTATTTGGGATCATTTTATTCTTTTATAATGCAGTGCCATGGTACATACCACACACTTGGTGGTCTTATGTATTGTGTTTGGTTGCAATTGACTTTTGCCGGTATTGGTCGCACCGGATTTCGCATGAGCAGCGTTTTTGGTGGTCTACACACGTGACGCATCACTCTTCAGAGCAATACAATTTTTCGGTTTCTTTCCGGCTGTCATGGGTACAGCACATTAAGATCATTTTCTTCATCCCAGTTGCATTGATGGGATTTGATCCTTTTGTATTCTTTATTTGTAACCAGATAGAAGTGCTTTACCAATTCTGGATTCATACAGAGTTGATCAAAAAATTACCTAGGCCGATTGAGTTTATTTTTACGACGCCATCTCACCACCGCGTGCATCATGCCAAGAATGGCGAGTATTTGGATAAAAACTACGGTTCTACTTTTATTATTTGGGATCGGATGTTTGGTACTTTTCAACCAGAAGAAGAAACGCCAGATTATGGTATCCTAACACCAGTGAATTCCTATAATCCAGTTTATTTGGTTTTTCATGAATGCATTGACATGACCAAAGATTTATTGAAGTATCGGACACCTAAAGCCTGGTGGCGGATATTTTTTGGTAGTCCAAGTATGACCATTGACAAAGATAAATATTACGGAGAAGGGGCCCCATTCAAGGTAGAAGAAGCATTGGCACCTAAGGTGGTCAGTTCGGATAAACCTGTATTGTAGTCAGTAAGACTATGAATGATTAAAAAGCCTGCCCAAATACATTTGGGCAGGCTTTTTAGCTTTTAATAAAAATAAGTTTGTATCCAATTCCAAAGCGAAACCCGGTTTTTAAAAATTAATACTCCGGCTGCAAGGAGTAGAAAAAAAACGGTAATCCGGATACTGCGCCAATGCTCTTGCATTCTTTCGCGGCGACTTTTATAATTGCGTTTTCTGCTTTTGTAGGCCATATTTATAGATGCTTGTTACGTTCCCAATAATTTTGTTCTTCGGCTTCTTCTAATAAAGTAATATAGTTAAAATAGCGGAGTTCACTGACGGAGCCATCCTCCATTCCCGCTTTTACCGCGCAACCTGGTTCGGAGCGGTGCAAACAATTACCACCAAACCTGCAAGAACTGGATAATTCAAAGAATTCCCTAAAATTATGTGCAATATCTGCCGGTTCAAAGTGATTAAAACTTAAGGTTTTGATCCCAGGTGTGTCTATAATGTATCCACCAAAGTCTAGTGGGTACATTTCTGCAAAAGTAGTGGTGTGTTGACCTTTCCCAGAATAATCAGAAATATCACCTGTCCGTAGCTCTAAAGCGGGTTGGATAGCGTTAATTAGACTTGACTTTCCAACGCCAGATTGACCACTAATTAGACTGACTTTATCTTTTAAGAGCTCTTTTAATGCCTTTAGGTTGAATTTTTCCTTGGCAGAGACAATCAAAGTTTGATAACCAATTGGTTTGTAAATTTCAGATAAGGCATGATAGGTTAATAGATCATCATCTGAGTAAACATCCGACTTATTAAATACAATAGTGGTGGGAATATTATAAGGCTCGGTCATTAGGAGAAATCGGTCAATAAAGCCTTGTTTGAGCTTAGGTTGGGCAATAGTCATGATAACGATAGCCTGATCTACATTGCTGGCTAGTAGGTGGAGATCATGCTTTTTACGAGGAGATTGGCGGACTACGTAATTGGTCCGTCCTAAAATCTGTTTAATGATTGCTTTACCTTCTTCCTGCTCTAGCTCAACCATTACTCGATCTCCAACCGCTACTGGATTGGTCAATTTTTTACCATCCAACCGGAAGCGGCCAATAATCCTGCATTCCAAAATAGAATCATCCTCCATCCTCACATGATACCAACTCCCCGTTGATTTGATTACTACACCTTCCTGCATTTATGACAATTTTTGAGTTGTTGAAATGTTGAGTTAAAATCTTATAATTCACAATTTCAACAATTCGTTACTTGGTCCCATAACACAAATCTATTGAAATAAGTTTCTTTTGTAAAACTTTCCGCTACACACTTTTTACGGCCTGTGCTAAGTCTATCAATAATTCGGGATCTTTTTCAACACTTGTACCCACTACAATAATATCGGCCCCCGCTTCTAAATGGGTCACGGCCCTTTTGGGGTCTCGTATACCTCCACCAATAATTAAGGGTACCTGAATGTTATCAGCAACAGCTCGAATCATTTCACTTGGAATGGGCTGTTCAGCACCACTTCCAGCATCCATATAAATCGTACTTAGGCCCAGCATTTCGCCAGCCATAGCTGTACAAACCGCAATCTCATTTTTATCTCTTGGGATGGG
>CAXIDD010000475.1:0-4573 GCA_964021975.1 uncultured Saprospirales bacterium
CTAACTGTTGCTCAATCACTGGATGCCGACCTGCTTTGATCTTAATCTCAAATCCTTCGTTCATTTCAGGCCTTACATAATTAAACTTTTGCGCAGTTTTAGCAAAGGACAACAAGCAGTCCAACTGAGCAATAATGTTGGCATTATGCTGTACCGGCTGGATAAAATCTGCTAGTTGAAAAACGAGGTTTTCATACAATTGATTCTCTAGGGCCAAAATTTTATCTTCAGCGCCTAAAATCTTGGATTCCAATTGTTTAAGCTCATCTGTAATATAGCGCTCGGCATTGGTTAGCGTTTGTTTACGCACCCAATCATCGGGCGCCATGTCTTTGTATTTATTAGTGACTTCCAGATAATAACCAAAGACATTATTAAAACCAATTTTTAAGCTGGTAATGCCTGTACGTTCTGCCTCCTTTTCTTTAATACCTACAAGGATTTCCTTAGAGTTCCGCACGATGTTCCTTAGACTATCCAACTCTTCATGACAGCCATCACTAATCACACCGCCTTTGTTTAAATTAACGGGGGGCTCCTCTTGAATCGTGGCTTCGATCAGCTCAGTCATCTTCTCGCAAGGATTTAAACCAGCTGCTAATCTTTTCAGGTATTCCTCATCGCTATCTTGCAATTGTTGCTGTAGAGGTGCCACCAAAAGCATTGCTTTTTTGAGTTGTACTACTTCTCGAGGGTTTACTTTTCCCAGCGGCACTTTAGAAATTAAGCGTTCTAAATCTCCTACCTGACGTATGAGTCCCTCGATTGTGGTAGTGGCTGTTTGATTTTTTATAAAAAATTCGACCACATTGTGACGAGCATTGATGGCCAAACTAGACTTCAAGGGTAAAACCACCCATTTTTTTAACAAGCGGGCGCCCATGGGAGATACCGTATGATCCATTATTTGGAGCAGAGAAGCGCCCGTTTGGTGTGGACTAAAAATCAACTCTAAATTCCGGATGGTAAATTGGTCTAACCAGACATATCGATCCGTGTGTATCCGGCTAATTTGATTGATATGTTGGAGGTTTTTATTCTCTGTGGTAGCCAAATAATGTAGGATTCCTCCAGCCGCAATTTGTCCCAACTCTAAACCCTCTACACCAAATCCTTTAAGAGAACTAACCTCAAAATGCTCCAGTAGTTTTTCACGTGTAAAATCAGGAGTATATACCCATTCATCTAAGAGGAAGGTATAAAATTTATCTCCGAAGCGTTGTTGAAAATCTTTTTTATGGTTTTTAGCAAAAATGATTTCGGAAGGATGAAAACTTTGGATTAGTTTATCAATTTGGTTGATATCTCCTTCACTGAGTAAAAACTCACCTGTGGAAATATCTAGAAAAGCAATGCCCATTTGTCCTTTACGCCCCCAGGAAAGGGAGGCCAAGAAATTATTTTGCTTGTAGTCTAATAGCTTATCATCTATGGCAATTCCAGGTGTTACGACTTCGGTAACTCCTCGTTTGACAATTTTCTTTTGGGGACTTGGTTTTTCCAATTGTTCACAAATGGCCACTCTGAAACCTGCTTTGACCAACCGAGGTAAATAGAGGTCCATAGAATGATGTGGAAATCCGGCCAGCTCAATATTGCTTCCTCCATTATTTCTACTAGTCAATACAATGCCCAAAACTCGTGAGGCTTTGATGGCATCCTCACCAAAAGTTTCATAAAAATCACCTACCCGAAACAACATAATTGCATCCGGATATTTTGCCTTCACCTTAAAGTATTGCTGCATTAAGGGCGTAACCTTTTTCGTCTTGCTTTTTGCCATTCGTAAAGAAACTTATAGGAGTTGTTGATTGGGTGCCCAAAGGTAAGTAATTCGACCTAATAAATAACAACGATGTCAGAAGTTTGCGATGACCCAAGCTTGAAAACTTCAGACATCGTAAACTTCGGACTTCAATAAAAAAAGGGTCAGATTGCGGAAGCATCTCACCCTTATTTGAACAGTTTTGGGATTATTATAAGTTTTCTCGTAGTATGTTTTTTTCGTATAATCGTTTCTTGAAATAACCTATTACAATAATACATATTTATTTTTTAACATACAACCGAAAGCTCAAAAAAAACCACCCTTTACCTAAAAAAACATACCGATCAATAAGCTAAATTGAATTTCGCAGAGTAATTTGATGGTCTTTTTTCAACAAACTTGTAAATGGTCAAGTATTCGACTATTTTTGCGTCAAGCGAAAACTATACGAATAGTGGAGCGTTTAAAACTGAAAATACTCTTGTCTTATGGCAATTATGATAACAGATGAATGCATTAATTGTGGCGCTTGCGAGCCAGAATGCCCTAATAATGCAATTTATGAAGGTGGCGTAGAATGGGCAGTAGCAGATGGTACTAGCTTACAAGGTGATTACACCCTAGAAACAGGTGCATCGGTAGATGTTAACGAACAGCAAGAGCCTGTTTCGGATGAGTTCTATTATATCGTTCCAGATAAATGTACGGAGTGTGTCGGCTTTCATGAGGAGCCTCAGTGTGCTGCCGTCTGCCCAGTTGATTGCTGTGTACCAGACCCTGAACGGGTAGAATCTGAAGCAGTCCTTCTGGATAGAAAAGCAGCTTTACATCTGTAATCAATAAGGATTATCCTTTTCGGAATACTTCCTTTCCAGAAAAATTATTTTCATGTCGGTCGAGATAATCCGCCAACAGTGCTTGCTGCTGATTGGATTCCACTGGATTATTTGCTCCGTAGAAGTTCTTTTGTAATCGTTGCCGCATGGCTTCGTATACACTAATTGCACACGCCACTGATATATTGAGACTTTGAGCCATCCCCTGTTGAGGAATAATAAAATTTCCTGTAGAGTATTTTAAGATTTCTGGTGATAAACCATCACTTTCATTACCAAAGATAAGTGCCACATTTTGAGTTAAATCTAAATCATAGATAGATTTGGACTCCGGGCCAATGTGCGTAGTATACAAGTGATCGTACCGACTGGTAAGCTCATCCATGCAAGCCTCTAAATTGGTATAGAAATTTACATCTACCCATTTCTGAGTCCCCATAGCCGTCCGCCGACCAATACTTAATTCGTTGGTCATTAACCCTTCTTCTGTGTAGACTACAAAAACTTCACGAATCCCAACGGCATCACAAGATCTTAGAACAGCCCCAATATTGTAGGGGTCATGCACATTTTCTAACACAATTGTTAGATTAAATTGACGTTTGGCTGCGACCGATTCGATGCGAGCTAATCTTTCTGGTGTAATAAGCTTTGATATTTTAGTTGTTCGACTTTTCGAAAGCGAAATTGTTGAATTCTAGGATATTAACGAATTTATTTTCGTACCGCTCCACTTGATTTAATTCGACAGCATTCGGGTCTTTGCGCATAACTTTCTGAAAATTAAACTGCGTATGCATGTACCGTTTCGTTTCTTGGTCCAATTGATTGACAAAGTCCGTTCCGTACTTTTCCAACATTTCTCCAATAAAACGAACTAAATCATAAGCCATATAAGCTTCATTAGCCGGTAGTTCGCCGTATTGATCGTAATAATCTCTTCTAAACGTTTTTACCTCTTCATCTTTGGTATCAACGAAACTACTACTACTCACCCGAACATTCAATTTCTCATAGTATTCAAAATCAATGTGATCAAATGTAATCCATTGTGGCATACCGTACACCACCACGCGTTGAAACTCTTTTTTTGCTAAATCAATCTTTCTTAACAAGCCATAGATAAAGGTTTCATCAGCCCAGCTGGGAACAACAAATGCCAGCTGTTCCTCCGCTTCAAAATAGGCGGAAAGATCCATGTCGATTAGTTCGCTAGCATCTTGAGGAGCAAGTATATACTCTAGAGAATCGGCATAAGCAGTTCCAAGGATATTAAAATGCTCTTGTTGCATGGTAGCTAAACACAATTTTTCAATTGGAATGTCTCTAGCTACTAAGATAATTTCCTCTGGCTCGAATTCATCCCGAGCGTGTTGAAGTAAATTTTCACAATGCGTCTCTAAGGAAGGACTTACCTGAATAAAGTTAGGGTTTTCTACGGTTAGGTTAGAGGCCGCACTGTAGGGTGATATCATAATTTTATTTTGCTGCTTGGCGTATTCAGCTACGGTACGGATATTTTCACGTCGGTAAGGACCAATGATCACATTGGCATTCGCTAGTTCGATGCGGTTGTTCACCATCCGCTCTACTCTTTGAGGATCACCTTCTGTATCTATAACGGATACGTTCAAGTTGACACCTGCGGTGGAGAGATCGTTTAAAGCCAACTTAGCGGCAGCATAAAATTGTAGAGACCATTTTGTGACGGAGCTAGAAATTTCTGTAGCAGAAACATCAACTCGATTAGATAGAAATGGCAATAGCAAGGTAACATTATAGCTTTCCAGTTGCTGGCCATTTCCCGTGTTGGGGGTATACTGGTCTACTCCATCCATGGTAATTGGAGGAATTTGGATGAGTGGTGCATCTGCAAATTGCAATGTCTCCATTTTTTCCTTTGGTCCAGGCTTAATGGTTACCCACTCTTGCTTAACGGGATCATAAACTCGAGTACCCTCGATAGGTG
>CAXIDD010000476.1:0-4566 GCA_964021975.1 uncultured Saprospirales bacterium
AGTAAATTCATCAAATTCTAAAATAGGTTTATCAATCCTAATCGGTTGTTTGACAGATCCTGCAAGTTGTCCAAATTCACAGATCTCTCCACGGGTGGAGCAAAAAGCGGAGAAAGAGGTGAAAGCCTGGATATCCACTGCATAATCTGCACAAATCTGGCTGACATCCATCGCCTGAATATCTACACTAAAAGAAACCGTACCACCTGTGGGTACATTTAGATTAAAAGGCCAACTGAGAATTTGCAGTCCATTATAAATTCTGATGACAGGCGGAGTATTCGTAGCATTTGAAATCGGAGTATAAGTAGCTGGTACATATTGAATCCCTGGTGGTAAAGTATAACGAATAGAATCCAGGGTTGTGGTAGATCCTGAAGTAATTTGCAAAGCAGTAGTGAGCGTTTCTGTTGATCCATTACAAGGGTTCATTGTCAGATCAGAAGCCGAAATATCAACTGAAAAATCGGGTTCTTCTACATCCAGTAAAATTCTTGGTCCTGGCTTAGAAATCGCACTGAGTGGATCTCCACATGTACTAGCCCCTTCCACCAGAAAAATAGCCTGGGAAGGAGATATATAGCCACAATCTGTAGCCGTACTAAATTTAAGGTTGATTTTAAAGGCGCTTAAGTCTTTTGATCCAACGAGCCCTTGCGCTTCTAAGATAGGGTCAAGGCCCGAGACATCTAATTTAAATCCTCCAGGAATAAAGATTGGATCTGGAATACTGATATAGGTACCTCCTATATCAATGGCTGGATTAGCAAACATCATACTTCCTGGCACAAAGATTTCTGAGGTAGGCAGCTGGGCAGTAAAAACTATATCTCTTAAAAAACCCAGGTTAGTACTTCTAATTTCAACTTCATACTCAAATTCTTCACAAAGTTCTACAACGGTTTCATCTGTAGGAAATACTATATCTAAATTCAATCCGGAAGGTGCTGAATTCACATCGATACCAGCAGTAAATTGGCACAATGCTTCATCTACTACGGTAGGCGTAGTTTCACAATCCCAGCCCGTAGTAAACAGGATGGTTTCAGGCTCACAAATATTGGCCCTCACAGCTACTCTCAGAGGTAACTTACTATTTTGGGGCAAATTACCTAAGGGGTAAATGCCAAATTCATTGGGCACAATTAATTGGTCATTGTTCGAATCATATAACTCTGTGATAATTATACCGCCCGATGGGCTTTCAAAATGTAGGAAAGCATTAGGCGCGGAAGAAGTAGAAATATTATTAACTTCAATTAATAGCGTATCATTCCCATTACAAAGCAAGACATTTTCTAAAATCGGGTTAACCTCAATTTCAGGGCCTCCTGTATAATCAAAATCACTGGAGAATAGCGCATCTTCTAATAAAGGTGTACAAAACACGTTTTCGTCCACACTGTAGTCAATTTCATAAGAGACTGGATAGGTATTGGCAATCGAGGCACAAGAACCTTGTATACTAGGACGGAAGATGAATTCAAAGCCTTCATCTGGTATGATTCTATTGTTGTTTAGGCTCAACAAATGCTGCTCTGCTTGGTAGATAACCTGATCTCCAATCACCGTTAAAAATTGACTAGGAATGGTACCACTAGCGATATTTAATCCATTTGAACTTGGAATTCTTTGTCGCAACACAAAACTAAAGGCATCTGTACGGTAAGGGAAAGCACTTGGTTTGTTAAACGTAAATGTTCTGGGTAAGCCTAATTTACGCACTTCATAAGGGAACTCGTCAAAAGTAGAAGATCCATAGTGTTTTGAAGTTGTAATGCGCCAATTCGGTAAATCACAAGATCCAAAATTGGCAAAATTTCTGGAAGTGCTCTCCATTACTCCAACTTGGGTCATCCGATCCGTTAGCTCCCCACAGGCCAAGGTGTCTGCTGCACCAGTATGTTCAGGAAGTGGTCTTGGGGATAAGAAATAATAAGGATCAAAGTCTATGGTACGCTGCATTCCCGTAAAAAGATCCTTGGTCTCAAAGACTAGGCATACAACGACCCGATCTCCATTATCAAAATCAAAATTGGCTGGTATTGCGGTACATCCTAGATTACGTAAAGTATCAATGGAAAAATCTACCGTTAGGGTGTTTTCAATAAAATCTGGTGTGATTGGCACCACGCTACAACTGTATACACCACCATCTGCATCAATAATTTCTACGCTTGCGCTTAGGGCATTAAAGTTAGAATGTTCAAAAGGTAGGGTTGCGTATCCATTGATGATATCCCGATCTGTTCCAATTTCGATCACTCGCCCTTCAAAAGTAGCTTTCAGGGTATCTCCTGCTATAAAACGGTCTTTCTGCAAAAGAGATTCGACCAAAACCCCATTAGGAATTTGATCATTATTTTGATCTGGCATCCCAAAATTGATCCGCTCTACATTAAATTCTTGTAGATCTAAACAAAAGAAATCATCTCCAGGACAAGCTTGATCCGGTGGGCAAGTTAGGTCTATTTCTAAGCTACCTGGTCTCCATATGGTCTGTCTGGTACAATTGGTACACGTAGGATCAATGATGAGATCCGTTTCTTGTGAAATAACTACTGGAAAGGTGACATCTGTACAAGTACCACTAGGCTTATCGGCACAATCTTCACTACAATCATTAACAACACATAGTGTAAAAGTACTTCCGGTCTCGATACTAAACCCAGCAGGACGATCAGACTGCGCCCAAGTAAAGTATAAAGAATCTATATCCCCGGTTGCATTTTCGATAACAGTAGTACTTGTCGGTTGAAAACTCGTCCCATCCCGATCTACCCAAGCCATACTCCCTGCTTGAAAATCCAAGCCACAGGGAATGGCAAATTTACTTTCTAAGACCGCATCTGGATAAGTGCCATTGAACCAAGGCAAGGAAATACCTGTGACAATGTATTCCAAAATCGCTTTTTCTCCATCATCTAATTCAGCGGGTGCTTCTTCAAAGCTTCTAATCGTAGCGCTAAAATCAGTTGTTGAAATCCCTACATTGTCTTGTTTATCTCCACAGGGATCATTGTAATTGGTAATCGTCAGTCTACTTTCGTAAATATCCGTGAGCGCACAAGCCGTCCCATTACAGCCATGGGCTAGGTCATAACGAATAACCAGGCTTTCGCCAACGCCCAAAGTAACACCGTCTAGATCATCAATAATGGAGGCATACAAGCCAGCACAAGCAGCACTATTTTGGGTTTCGGCCGTTTGATCAGCCGGATTTCCACCGCTACCGAAGGCAATATTATAATTAGACAAGTCAATATCACTATTAGCTCCACTGGAAATCGTAAACTCGATATCTGTGGCAGGTGCCGTCCCATTATTGGTAATCACTATTTCTACCGGACTTAGGTCATCTGCAAAACATGCTGGACGCCCTGCGCTTTGAATACTTAAATCTAATTGTGGCAAGCGTTCTGTAAGAATCAAGCCTGCGGATCTAAATTCAGAAATTGGCCGGTCTTCACAATCAAGATCACCTAAACACCCAAACTGAACTTTTCTAAATAAATCTGGAGGATCGTTATCACAGCTCAATATCTCCCAGGTCTCTACAAAATCAAAAGCCTCTCCATCTGCGTCTCCAAATAGGTCATTTTCAGAAATACTTTCTCCGGCCTGCATAGATTCTGCAGCGGCAATGGCATCTGGACCAACTAAATAACAAACAGAAGTAGCATCTGAAAATGCTACAGGTAGGACGTAGCCCCCTATACTTACTTGATTAATGACTGCATTTGGATGATTTTGTACACAATAGTACATAGTATCTAAAAAGCCATTTCCTGCATTTACAATTCGTGCAGTGATCGTTTCAAAAGCACCAGGAAAGGTATTTAGGGCAATGGGCGTGAGCGTTGTTAAGGATAAATCCGGGGTTTGGAAATTAAGGCTTTCCTCATTAGAAGTTCTAGTGTTGTTTTCGACACAAAGCACCTCATCATGCTTTAGCACAAAATTGATCAAGCCTTTTCCATCTATAAACCCACAGGACCCTCTCAGATCAAGGGTGAAACTTAGGGTTTGTCCAGACAACAAATCTTCTATGATCCGAATCGAATCTGTTCCAGCATCAACTGTAATAGGTCCAGAGAAATCAACGATCTCAATACCATTAATAGGCGTTAAATTAAGTAGTCCTCTTAAGTTAGTAATAACATCATCTACCCCAGCGGCGTGGTCAATGGTCACCGTTACAGTCTCCACAGGCCCACACTGGGTAAGGTCCGTTGGTGCATCAATGGATAATTCAATGGCATGAGTCCTTTCCATGATACTAATGCCTGTCCCTGGGTAATTTGCAAAAGTGGTGTTTTGACAATTGACATCCGTAAAACATCCAGATTGTACCCGTCTTCTTAAAACCGAAACTACGGGACTACTACAATCGATTATTTTCCAACTTTCCGCAATAGAAATCATTGCATCAGCAGGCATATCAGTGGTGCCGAACAAAGTATTAAATTCAACTGGTCCCAGCTCAAAACAAGTAACTCCATTGTTAGCAACACCCGAGCTTAGGATTAAGCTTCCACTGGAGGTACTTAGCTCGATTTGAGTGAG
>CAXIDD010000477.1:0-4559 GCA_964021975.1 uncultured Saprospirales bacterium
GCGTTTGTTAGCTATGGGAATGTCTTCTAACTTGACTGGTACGGTGAACAATATAGCCATCGCACGGGAGCAAACTTATAGGGTAGGAGCCCAACTATTATTAGATGCAGTACATTACGCACCACATTACCCAATTGATGTGCAAACTTTGGGCTGCGATTTTTTACTGTGTTCGGCTTATAAGTTTTACGGACCACACATTGGTTTCTTATACGCTCGTCCAGGTACACTAGATCAACTTCCCACCGACCGACTTAGGACGGCACCACAGGCCGCACCTTACAGCATTGAAACAGGTACTTTAAATCATGCCGCTATTGCAGGAGTAAATGCGGCGCTCGATTTTATAGCAGGATTTGGAGAAGGTGCTGATTATAAAGCGAAATTGAGGGATGCTATGTTGCAAATTGGCCTACATGAAAAAGCTTTGCTAGAGGATCTTTTTAATGGTTTAAATGGCTTGCCTGGCTTGAGCATTATTGGACCAGATTTGAGTGACCACCGTCGGAGCCCAACCTTAGCCATAAAAATAGTAGGAAAGCATCCGAAAGCTATTAGTGAGGCCTTAGCCGAAAAGAATATTTGTGCCTGGAATGGCCACTTTTATGCACTTCGAGCTACTGAAGTATTGGGCTTGTTAGAGCAGGGGGGAGTCACCCGTTTGGGAATTTCGGCCTATTGTGATGATTCAGATACAGAGCGTGTGATTGATGCTTTTAAGAGCTTATTTTAAATACAGTATGGTGAGTATTCAGATGTAAGACTCCTAAAAATAATCCTTTGTTCATCTTTTCCCTTAATTTGCCTGTATGAAGTATTGGAGTATTTTGACGCTATTCCTCACATCTATTCATTTTGGATGGGGACAAACTCAAGTAATTGAAGTAGAACCTGAGTTTTCTTTATCATTAGATGGCTGGATCACCTCGCCTATTGCGATCAACATCGACGCGTCGACTGTGGAGTTTGTGCGTCTTTCCAGTCACCATCTGAGCGATGAGGAGCATAGCTTACATTATCGGATCAAGACGGAACAAAAATGGTCATCATGGGTAGCTCTAGACCGTCAATATGAATACGTCGCGCCTGGTAGAGTGGCCTATTCTACCTCACCGATTTCCAAATCTTTCTCTGCGATTCAATTTAAATCCAATCACCAAGTTGAAAAAACGATCAAATTTCGTCTTTTCATCGCCGATCCAACCAAGACTACTGCAATACAGCAAATACAACCACAACTGCGCTCCAATTCTTGTGAACTTCCGGAAGTCTGTAATCGCAATTGCTGGTGTCCATCCTGTCCCATTGACGTATCTCCACAACTGACGGAGCCTACTCACCTGATTGTCCACCACTCTGCAGGCAATAATCAGAGTAGCAATTTTGGAATGGTTGTACAATCTATTTGGGATCTTCACGTCAATAACAACGGCTGGGATGACATTGGCTACAATTGGTTAATTGATCCCAATGGTATTTTATATGAAGGCCGACCGGATGGCTACCAAGGAGCGCACTTCAGCTGTATCAATGAAAATACGGTGGGAATTTGCGTGATTGGGAATTATACTCATGTTCCACCCTCCTCTCAAGCAATGCAAACGCTCACTCAGCTTTTAGCCCACGAAGCCACCAATCATGATATCAATGCCGAGGGGCGTTCCTTCCATACTACGGGTGATTTTCTACTTGAAAACATCGCAGGACATCGAGACAGTGAGGGGTCTGGGCAGGCTTGTTCATCCACCGTTTGTCCTGGCGATAGTTTCTATCCATTGCTAACTCAACTTCGGCAAGACGTAGCCAATTTGCCATGTTATGGACTGGTGAGTTCTATCCAACATCAGTCTAATGACAGCCTATTTCAAGTGTACCCAAACCCAGCTCAAAACCGCATCAATATAAAATCAAGTCGCCCTCAACGTCTCTCGGTCTATAATATTCATGGTACCCTAATCGATATCCTGGATGCATCATCGGAGTATGATATATCCCACTGGTCTTCGGGTATATATTGTATCATTGGTTTGGACCAGAAAATCCTAAAGTTCATTAAGCTTTGAGAAGCGCTATTATTAAACATGCTCCGACTAAATAAATTTACTTCAAACCAATATTATTAAAACTAAGTCGTTAGAAAAAAACAACGAAGTTTTACCTATCTTAGATTCATCTGTTTAAAAGCTGGATATATTTTCCTTGGATCGAAAAGTCCTCCTATATTAAACCTTTACGGCTTTTCGAAGTCAAAGGAGAATATAGCATCTGGCATTGTCAAAACTTAAACTTTAAACAAGACTTAAATCTTTTTCTGTGAAAACAAGTAATCCATCAGGGCTTGCATCTACTGAGATGCTGGTGTCCCCGGTCAAAGCCAACTCTTTAGCGCCTTATCAAGGTGATTGGGATTTAAACACGGCGGCACATTTATTGAAGCGTACTACTTTTGGCCCGAAATATCAAGAGATTAAAGATGTACAAGCAATGGGTTTGAGCAAAGCCATAGAAACCCTATTAGCTGATGCTCCACTACCTGATCCACCTGTGAATTTCAGTGACGAAAATGATAGCGTTCTTATTGGGGAAGTCTGGGTCGATGCCCCAATGCCTCAGGTTAGTCGCTTTCGGCGAAGGAAATCTTTATTGTCTTGGACCGTTATGCAACAGGTAGAAGAAGGGATCTCTATTCGAGAGAAAATGACCTTGTTGTGGCATGATCATTTTGCCATCGAATCAGGTGTAGTTAATGATGCCCGATTTTTATATCAATACCAGACATTGCTACGGACCAATGCTTTGGGGGATTTCAAGCAATTGGTTAAAGACATGACCATTGATCCGACGATGCTGCGCTACTTAGATGGGCGTCGCAACACCAAGAACAAACCCAATGAAAATTATGCCAGAGAATTGTTGGAGCTTTTTACCATCGGGAAAGGCCCAATAGTTGGTCCGGGAGATTATACGAATTATACAGAAGATGACATCATTGCGATTGCCCGTATATTGACAGGATGGCGCGAATATGGCTATAATAGTACTGAAATAGGGACACCATACAGTAGCTTCTTACCAAATAACCACGATACTGAGCAAAAGCAACTCTCACATCGCTTTGACCAAGTAGTATTCAGTGATGCTGGAGAACAAGAATATGAACAGCTCATTAATTTAATTTTTACAAAACCAGCAGTGGCTTATTTCATTTGCCGGAAAATCTATCGCTGGTTTGTCAATTTTGAAATTACAGATGCGATTGAAGCAGATATTATCCAACCTTTGGGCGATCTTTTTATTGAGAATAATTTCCAGATCAGACCAGTGGTTGAAATGCTTTTACAGAGTGATCATTTCTTCTCAGAAGGTATTTGTGGGGCAATGATTAAAAACCCAATGGACTACCTAGCCGGAGTTGTCCGCCAAACAGAAATGGATACTTTTAAGGATGATTTGGCTAAATATTATAATGCCTACTACAAAGTTTTCCAGCAACTACAACTAACGGAAATGGCTTATTTTGTTCCGCCCAATGTCGCAGGATGGCCTGCTTATTATCAAGAGCCCGCTTATTACCAAGCCTGGATCAATACGGCCACTTTAAATCCACGTAATGACTTTATGACCGGTATCACTTCACAGCGAGGGTGGCTTAATTATCGACATAAAGTGGATGCTTTAAAATTGGTTTCAACTATAGATAATGCGGCAGATCCAAATGAGCTCATCCGCAATTTAGGCTTATTATTCAATCCGCTTCCTTTAGAAGATAATCAACTCCAGTATTTAAAAGAAATATTGATTCCTGGTTTACCAGATTTTGAATGGACGGTAGAATACAATAAGCATCTAGATGACCCTTCTGATTCCAATTTGGCGCAGGCTGTAGAACAACAATTATTAAATCTATTACGGGCCATGTTTGCCATGCCTGAAAGTTATTTAAGCTAAACAAATGAAGAGAAGACAGTTTTTAAGAAATGCAACGGTCATTGGCTTGCCGATAGCTTTAAATGGCGTTCCTGTAGCAGCACTGCCTAGTTTTGGTGAAATTGATGCGCTTAGTGTAGAAAATGATCGGATTTTAGTACTAGTTCAGTTGATTGGTGGGAATGATGGCCTAAATACTGTGATTCCAGTCAACCGTTACCGGCAATTGAATGAATATCGAAAGGATATTTTAATCCCAGAGAATAAAGTCCTTAAAATTAATGGGGATACTGGACTTCATCCTGCAATGGAGGGAATCAAAAGTGTTTTTGACGATGGGCAATTAGGCATCATCCAAGATGTTGGTTATCCCAACCAAAATCGTGCTCACTTTCGCTCTACGGATATTTGGTCTACGGCCTCTGCTTCGGAGGAAGTGCTGTCTTCAGGATGGCTTGGACGATATTTCCAAGAAGAGGCACCCACTTTCCCCGATGCCTACCCCAATGAAAATGATCCCGATCCTTTTGCCATTGCAGTAGGCAATACGGTTAGTGCTACTTGTCAGGGAGAAATTGCCAATTTTGGACTGGCGGTTAATGATCCTTTTTCCTTAACACCGATCGTAGTCG
>CAXIDD010000478.1:0-4539 GCA_964021975.1 uncultured Saprospirales bacterium
TTTTTCAACTCCATATTTCAATTGGGACATCGCCCCATTAGAAGCATCAAAAAGGCCATTTGGCTCAAAAACAGCCCATTCTTTGGAATTAAGATAGGCGATGGTTGCTACAGCTCTTGGGTTCCCCAGGGACCAAACTTTGACTGTATTATCTTCTGATCCAGTCACAAAATGCTGCCCGTCTGATGTAAAGGCAATACAAAGTACAGGCTTAGAATGACCTTGGTAGGTCTTTAGCTTTTGTCCTTGTAAATTGTAATGGACAATATCATTGCCTACTCCAACTAAAAAGCTCTGACCATCTGGTGTATAGCTCAGTACATTTTGAGGAGACGTTTCCGTTGCAAAAATTGTCTGGACTGCTCCATTTAAATCCCTTAGGAGGATTTGGTTGGAATTCCAATTGGGTTCAATTGCTTCGTACTTTTGTGGTAAATTAGCAGGATTATTCAATTCCCATAGCGACACCTTTTCTAAACTACCTGAAAGAAAACTGCGGCCATTTGGCGCCAATGAGAACAAAGTTTTTCTTGCATTGATCCTATCCATCGCCGTTGGACCACCTCGGTTGCGGCGATTTGCTCTTCCAGCAGAAAATATTTTATAATCCAAGTCAAAAAACAGGCGATAACCACTATTATTTGCCTCTTTAAAAACTTGTACGGTAGACCCTCTTATGTTCCAGACTTGTGTCTCCTGCCAAGATCCTGTAATAAATAGACTATCCTGACTCCAATTGGGGCTAAAGGCTACAGAATAGACCGCCTCTACCGTTGGAAAGGCACGTAATTCTTTGCCCTTTAAATCCCAAAGCTTAGCAGATTTATCCTCACTGCCAGTTAGGATAAATTGACTATCCGGTGAAAAGGCGACGGCATTAATTCTTGCTTGATGACCTACTAGGTTAATAGCCCTTCTGTCTTCTATATTCATTAATAAAGTACTAGCATTACTAGTGCCTATTAATAACCATTGCCCGTCTGGTGAAAAAGCAACCGCATTTACCGGGCTGCTGAGATCTGCATAAGCTGGAGTTTCGGTAGGTGGTGTCAACCTGTATTCCTGAGCAACCCCATTTAAGGAAAAGAGTATACAAAACAACAGGAAGCTATATTTTAAGGGCATGGCTTTATGGTTTAGGCTAGGTTTATTTCAATACCTTTTTCACGGTCCGTACGAGTATTTTTGCAATCGTCTCTGGATTATCGGTGGGCTTAATTTCTAGTATTTCTGAGCTTCCATCCGGCGAGAACAATCGGACATTAATTTTAATTTGTCCTGCTTCTTTGGTGTATCTTCCTTTGATAGAATAGGCCCCCTCCCGCTGGTTGAGATCTACAAAAACAAGATTAGCTTGTGCGCCTTTCCCTGCTTCCAGCTGCAATTGTTGGTCAATCAAACTGCCAATACCTAAATCATCATCAAAGGTGAGCTCATTTTGAAAATTGGAGCGGATAAAAGTGGGCTTTTTACTAGCCAAGGGTATTTCAACGCCTTCATTGTAAATACCTATGTCAAAACTGGCACCCTGATCGGGGAAACCTAGCATCGGAGTCTGAATCCCATCAATACTAGCTGCCAATTGGGGTACCTCATCCCGAGCATATTGAAAAAGATTCATTACGTCAATGAAACTTGCTTGTGCGGTTTTTCGGATGGCCATCCCATTCATTCCTTGTAATAAAGAATAGGTTAATAAGCCCTGACCAAATTCACTGGCTTCGTAGCTGACTTTATCCGCCGCACTTCCAGATAAAATAAACATCCCTGTCCGGTCTTTCATTCGATCTAAAGCGAGGATTTGACCAGAACTTAGATTTTTGCTCCCTCCAGATAATTTTTTCAAGATTGTTCCGGAGTTACAAGCATCTATTACCAATACTTGTTTGAGGGCAGGCATCTCACTCAACCATTTCGTTAATTCATCGGAGGAAATGGCGTATTTTTGTCGAATACCTTCGTCACTGAGATCATCGCTCGAAATCCCTTGCGTCAAGTAATAAAACTGCGTTTTCTCGGCGCTACCGTAGCTGATTCCATGTCCGGAAAGATAGACTAAGACAATATCATTGGAGCGTGATTTTTGGCTGACCTCTGCAAATAACTGCGCGATTTTTTCTTTATCCGCAAACTGCCAATCTATATTTTTACTGGCAAGCTCAGCTTCAGAACTAGCCGTTGTACTTAGGCAATGTACTTCTACTTGTTGAGGTGCATTGAATAATTGACTACCCACAGATTTCAATGCAATTGCCATAGCTTTCGCATCCAGATCAGCATATTTCAAATCTAATTGGTCTCCTGTATAGTCGGCTGTCCCAATACTCAGCACATACATTTTAGGCGCCGCATCATCTATTGGTTCAGAAGTAAGTTGGTCAGGGTCAACAGGCTGGCCGGCTTTCTTTTTAGGTCCTTGATATTCTAGGATATAAGGACTACTTTTTAACCATGCGGATTGATTATAAGCTCTTAGGCTAATGGTATTATAGCGATTCTCTTCTCGATACAAATACTTTTGAAAAGGCTTTAAGTCTATCTTAAAAGTAGTAGCCCCTTTCGGGTTGGCATTGGACATAACTTCTTTCCCATTGATGGCTAAAGTGACTGGACCAATTCCACCACTGCGTTCGGTCAAATTGACTTTAAGTACATCTTCTGATACGTTTGCTTCAATTTGCGGGAACAAAGGTATTTCTGTGAGGCCCTCCGTTGTTCGGGGGCGTTCCTGAGAAAGCCCCAATTGTTTGGTAATAATATTGGGTTCAAAAAACCTGGCTTTTAACTGTCCTAGGTCTAGTTTTTCCCAATGATCATTCGCATAAATGGTGTAATACATTTTTGACATGGCATCGGAAGAAGCATCAAAAAGGCCATCTTCTCCCAGGAAAGCCCAGTCTTGATTTCCAAAAAGAAAGAGTCGACCCAACAACTTCCCACTAGCCACCTCAATGATTCGGACAATTGACTTCTGGCCACTCGCAAAAAGATATTGACCATCCGGAGAGAAGAGCAATTGCTTGGGAATAAACCCTAAATTATTTAGAATATGAATAATTCTTCCATCTGCGGCTCTGATGATTAAACGTTGATCTTCTCCGGCTGTAATGATGGTCTGGTCATCAGGAGAAAAAGCCACTGCCGAGATGCCTTCTTCATGACCATCGAGAACAGTAGCATTCATTTGATCATCCCAAAGCATTGCGGTCTTATCTTGGCTCCCTGTCAAGAGCTTTTGATTATTGGAAGAAAATGCAGCAGAAATGACCATTTTCGCGTGTCCTTTAATTGCTTGAGTGGTCTGATTCTGATAATCAAATAAAACTCCACAGACCAAAGATCGACGTCCTGCATCCATATCTAGGATTGCTTCTAATGCCCCTAGGCTTGTCTTTTCTTCATCATCTGGAAAATTAGAGGCGGCAAAGCCTTTTTTACCATCTGCACTAATCACCCTTAAGGCATCTTTATTATGTTCTCGGATAGGGTCTTGGTTGAGTACCGCACCGTTGCGTAGATTTATTCTTTGAACACTTCCAAAACCATCATATAATAAGGCAAAGTTTCTTAATACAGAAACGCCCGAATATTGCCCACTCAATTTAGCTTGCGTCAAAGGATCTGTTAAATCTTTTATAGCTTGAATATTCCGCCCTGTCAAGTCAAATTTCCCGGCACTGCCCGCTGCATCAGACCACAATAATTCTAATTTTTCTCGGTGTATACCCAACTCTGCAAATTGCCCAATTAAGCCATCATAGCGGACCAAGACCTCTTTTTTCATAGGATCCAATCGAAAAACTTTGCCATCACTACCAGCACTAATCAGGTGATCACTATTTTTAATATTGGCCAATCTAGTCACTAGCTCCCCGTGCACTTCCATTAATACTGGTGGCTTAGCCTCTGGATAAGCGATGATTTCTCCTTTCGAAGTCCCAATAATTGGAACACCTGATTTTGCAGTGAAAGCGACCGCCAACGGGCTACCACTATGCTGCTCTAATTTTCTAACCACCTTACCTTCCATATCATAAATGAAAGCGCTCCGGTCTGGCATGGGCGTATTGATCACATAAAGTCTTGGTAGATTGCCCGCAATTAAATATTTCCCATCGGGAGAGATAGCAAGATCCATGATGGTACCCTGTCCTCTGGTTTTGGAAAAGGAGCGCACTTTAGAGCCATCTTTGGTATCCCATACTTCAATTTCTCTGTCCATTCCTCCAGAAAACAGTTGATTGCCATCGGCAGAAAAAGTTAGTGCGGTGAGGTGATGGTGAGCTCTTTTTATCTTCCATTGCATTGTCCCGTCAATGCTCCAATAAATCAGTGCGCCAGAAGCATCCCCTGCTGCAAAATGCTGCCCATCGGGAGACAACTTAATGATATTAACTGCGCTGGTGTGCTCGCTTACTTCTTTTTCTAAGGTCCCGTCAGGTTTCCAAAAAATCAACTTGCCACTTTGACTTCCCGTTACCAATCGGCCATTTGGTAATATTCCGAGCGAAGAGATTCCCAGGACAGCAGCTTGATTGC
>CAXIDD010000479.1:0-4527 GCA_964021975.1 uncultured Saprospirales bacterium
CGTGGAAGATGCTCGCTCCACCGCCTTTTTCTTCGAAAATGTCTGTGAAAGTCCAGAATGCAAGGGAGTTGGTTAGACCAATACAGTCTAAATTGACTTTTGTGATGTAAGCAGCAGGTGGCAGAAAGTCATGCATGGCATCTCTACTATTGGGGCTGGTATTCCATTCGGTCAAATGAATTTCAGCATTAGGGTAGGCACTTTTTGAAATCACCTCATTGAGCCATTGAATATCAACTTTTGTAGAATTCACAAAACGAGAGAAGTCTTTTCCTTTTCCTGTTCTGGGGTGAAAGGGATAGTCGGTAGGGTAGGGATGAGTAGTTACAAAATCAACTGGGAGTTTTTCTTTTTTGCAGTAGGATAAAAAATCTTCAATCCAAACTCCTTTCCACTCAAGGTCATTAATGTTTTCAGCTGTAAAGGTCACTTCAAATCCTGCTCTACTTTCCGTTTCACCAGCATAGCGATCATCAACTACAAAGTTACTAGTGGAGGGACCACCAATTTTTAGACGTTCATCTACGGAGCGTACGGCCAGGGCCGATTGTTTGTACAATTCGAAATATTGGGATTTAGTACCGTCAAAAAAGCCATAATAGAGGTTGGGTTCATTCCAAACTTCGAAATACCACTTTAGGACTTCATCAATTCCATAACGATCCACACAATGCTGTGTAAAAGCCTGGACAAGATTATACCATTCGTCAAATTTGGATTCATCCGGGGTAATGTTGGCTTTCCACCAAAATTGAGTTTTACTGTTTTCTGCTGCTAAAGGGGTAGGGAAAAAAGCCAGTTCGACGAAGGGCCTGACATTTAAATCTAACATTCTATCAAATAAGTCATCGATGTATTGCCAGTTGTAGGTAATCTTCCCGTTGTTTTCAAAAACGGGAAACATATCATCATGAAAAATCCCATGAAATCGAACGTATTCAAAGCCACAATCCTCCTGAACTTTTTCTAGTTGCTCCAGCCATCCGGCTCGGAGTCCTTCGTTGGCCCGGCCGGCCCCAACACACTTGCTCCAAAAATGCTCAAAATGAGTTCCTTCATCAGTTGAATTGATGTTCAGTGGATCTTGTGAAAATCCAAAATACGGCAATACGGCCATCATACTTATAGCTAATACTTTATGGATTATTTTTTTCATAATTTCGTAGATAAACAGCCTCTGTGTAATTGATTAGTTTAATTTTTCAACGCTCACAAAATAAGCGCCCATTTTAAGTTCATTTTCCAGTAAGAACCAAGTATTTAGATTGGCTTTCCCTTTTTGAAGTTCCAGGGTGAATTCTACAAATTCGGCACTGGGATCAACCATTTTGGACAATTCTTTGTCCTGTATTTTTATTCCAGCTTCTTGAACGACTATTTCCTTACTTTTTTTGCTTTCGCTTACACTGGTTCCTGGGATGGCAGGTCGGACTGGTGCTTTTGCATTTATAGCTAGGTGGGTTTCTTCAGGCCACCTTCTTAGTTTTAAATTATAGGTCCCACTTTCGGCTATTTTAAGTTGCCAATAACCATTATCTATGTATCCTGTTCGGATATGTCGTTGGTGCCAAGGGCTAACTTTTTCAGTATGCCAATCATGGCAGTAGAGTGTGGTTGGATTATCCTTTTCATGTCCAATAATAATGTAGGGCTGATCCAAGTAGCTTGGAGCTATTTCAGCCCACCATTGATCATATGCAGTTTTAAATTCCTGCATTTTTTGTGGAAAATTTTCGGCTACATTGGTACGCTGTTCAGGGTCTGTATCTAAATCGTATAATTCAGTACCATTAACCAATCGCCAGTTGGCCTGCATGAGGGAAGTACGGCGCCAAGGTTCAGGGACTTCAATCCTTTGGGAATTGGTGATGACGATTCTATCTTTGAAACCTTCATTTTTTCCATTTATCAATGGCACCAAACTCTTGCCATCAAACTTCAGGTCTGGGCTAATTTGGAGCTTACATAAATCGACAAGGGTAGGGAAAATGTCATAATGGGCGGTCAACTCATTGATGTCGGTACCTTGATGAATACCACCGTCTTTCCAATGGAGGTATAGTGGTACTCGGTGTCCTCCCTCATACATACTGGCTTTGATGCCGCGCATTCCAGCATTATTGCCTTTTACCACAAACCCGTCCAAGCGATGTCCTTCAACTTTGGCACCCTGGGCGGTACCATTATCAGTAGTAAAGATCAAGATGGTATTGTCGATTAATTTCTGCTGCTCCAGATGAGCAATTAGTTTACCTATATTTTCATCGATATTGGTGATCATGCCATAAAAAGGCGCATGATGGATATTTTCATTATCTCTGTAGGCAGCGGAGTAAGTATCGTCAACGAAATAGGGAGAATGTGCCGTGTTGCTTGCTAGGTAGATGAAAAATGGATCGTTTTTTTGTTTACTGATGTATTGCTTGGCTTCATTAAACCAGATATCTGTGCAGTATCCCTGGTACTGTTTTAATACCCCATTGGACAAATATTTATCGTCATAATAATCATTATCCCAATAGTCCATTGTTTGTCCTATCCCTCCACCTTTGTGGACTAGTACTTCGTCAAAGCCTTTATCTTGTGGACGGAAGGGATAATTATCTCCTAAGTGCCATTTTCCAAAAATAGCAGTGTTGTAACCATTGTCTTTAAAAACTTGTGCCATGGTTGTTTCTCTTTCTAAAATTAGAGAACGACCGTTTACGGTATGCCAAACTCCGGTCCGATTAGAATGGTGGCCGGTTAAGACAGCTGCTCTAGTTGGAGAGCAAGTAGGCGATACGTGGTAATCAGTAAACCTGGCGCTTTTTCTGTAGAGCTCATCAATATTTGGAGTCTTGATGAATTCATTTCCATGGGCGGCAATGTCTCCATATCCTTGATCATCTATCATGATGAGGATAACATTGGGTTTTTTCTCCTCCATTTGGGAACAACCTAAAAGGAGCAATATAAGTCCAAGGAAGACTACGTTTTTCTTATTCATAAACTTTAAATCGGGTAAAGACCTCAAATAGTATTTAAAATTCTTCATGCTTATAAAGTTGGATTCAATGGACCGCTGAACGGTACTTTAAGTTTTTTAGTTCTGTTTCCTAATGTGCATTGCGAAGCCATTATTGGCCTTTATATCAAGAGTAAGGGTACTATTCGAACTTAATTTCAAGTCTTCAATCTTCACACGTGTCCTGGTCTTTATACTTTCATCATCTGTGTATAATTTGGCCTCATATTTTTCTTCATTGTTGAGGAAAGAAAAATCCAGATTTATTTGAGTTTCGTCCACTCCATTAATTCCTCCAATGAACCAATGGTCGCCTTTTCGACGAGCGATTACCCCAACTTTACCAATCTCTCCGATTAGCACTTTCGTTTCGTCCCAGGTAGTAGGTACTTCATTAAAGAACTCCAATTCTGGTTCATTTCCAATGAGTTTAGTGTTCCCCCATAGTGCATCCTCTTTTACAGGAGCTGCGGGTGCCCTATCGTACCAATACAAAAACTGAAGTGGGCTAAAAATGCAAACTGCTTTTGCCAATTGGGAGGCATGGGAGCCCATCTTCTCAACTCGACCATTGTAGTAACAAATGGTATTGTCTGATGCCCCAGCTAGGGTGCGTGTAAACATGGTGATTAGTGTATGCTGATTGGTAACGGTGGTCTCATCGCCTTTAATTCCCTCTTGGGTAAGAAAATTTGGATAGGTCCGACTGAAACCTGTGGGTCTGTATTCATCATGAACATCTACAATCATTTGATATTCGGCGGCCTTTTTTATCGCTTCATGAAGCCAGGCAGTGGCAGCCTGATCACCTACTCTTACAAAGCCGAATTTAATCCCGGCAATGCCCCATTTTTTAAAAAGGGGCAATAATTCGTCTAATTGTTTTTCAAGTGCTCTTCGGTTTACATACACCATGACACCAACATTCTTTTCTTTAGCATAAGCAGTTAGGGCTTCTAAATCAAAGGGCCCTTTAGAGCGTTTTGGATCGAGTGTGATGGTACTTGCATCTGAGTTATTATCCATCTCATTGCCATACCACCCCGCATCAAAATGTACATATTGCATGTTGTGGGAGGCTACAAAGTCAATGGCTGCCATTCCACCTTTTGTGGTTAGGGTGGTTTCCCGCAGTACTTTTCCGGGTTTGATCCAAGACTCGTCTTCAATCTGACTAGCATCGTTCAGGTTGTTGATCAAGTAGTTGTTTTCCAGTAAGGCCCCATGGTTTTCAGCCATCATTACCACCCGCCAGGGAGATTGAAAAGGAAGTGTTTTGACTACTTTGGCATTTTCACTTCTTTTATTTTCAACTGCGCCGGTAATGAGGTCTTGTTTAACTGCTTTAATGCTCCCATCTAAACTAGAGACAATTCCAAAATCTCCATCTTGACTGGCATTAAAGCTGAGGCGAGCGTAGTCTACCAATTTGGCTTCGGCCAAAGCTATAATTATATCATCTGCAAGCTCAACTACTAACGGACGTTCACACCCTTCTTCCAATTCGTTTAAAGGAATTT
>CAXIDD010000480.1:0-4518 GCA_964021975.1 uncultured Saprospirales bacterium
AGCTGAGTTATTACAGTCTAATTTTTTAAATGAACTTCCACTAGATCTTTTTGGGATAGAGCTGAGTAAAGTAGTTGAAATCATTGCCAACGCTCCGGCCCGAGTAGGGGCCTTTATTACTACCTTGCTCGATATTTCCAGGAACTACGCCCTGCGTGAAGAGAATTTTTACTTTGGGGCACTTCGTTCCTATCTCGAATTACACAACAACTTCTTTCCAGAGTTAGAAGCCAAAGCTTTAGAATTTGCTGAAGCACATAATTTGCCATCAGAAAGACCTTTTTCTGAACAAGTACTCAAGCGTCTAGTTGAAGAAAACCTAGGTTATTCCGTCAAGGAAAAGGGACTAGAAGATTACCCAGAGCTCTCTACTTTGAGAGGCGTTTATATCCCCAAGAAAAAAGAATTACTCCTCAGCCCTTACCTCACTCCAATCCAGCGCTCTTTCCAATATGGTAAAGAATTAGCTTTTAGCTACCTGGAGATGGAACAACGTGCTTACACCTCTTCCCTCTTGAAAACACAGAACTTCGAAGAGGTCATTAATCATTCGCGTGCTATTTATTTCTCCGTAGTGCTACATATGCCGCTGCAAATGATTACGGCAGATGTAAAAGCCTTTTTCCAAAGATCACAATGGAACAGCTCGGCATTTTTAAGCATTATGCACAAGTATGATGCAACCCCCGAAATGTTCTATCATCGGCTGACCAATATTCTTCCAGAACAGTTTGGGATCAATAAGATGTTTTTCCTACGCTTTGTACACGATGCCCAAAAAGATCATTTCGAAATTGATCGCGAGCTCCATTTGAACCATCGCCACCAACCACACGGTAACGGGCTGGACGAGCATTATTGTAGACGCTGGGTTTCTTTGTCGCTCCTAAAAGAATTGCAGGAGCAACAAAAAAATGGCGAGCAGTCTGTTCAGTTGGTCAATGCACAATTGTCTAGCTATATGGCTACTGGTGACCAATACCTGGTCTTGACTATAGCTCGGTCATCGTATCCGAAACCCAACCGAAACGTTAGTGTCTCCATTGGGATGCTACTCAATAAAAACTTACAAAAACAGATCAACTTTTTAGATGATCCTGCTATCGAAAGACGTATGGTACATACCACTTGTGAGCGTTGCTTTATCACGGATTGTCAAGAACGAGCTGCAGAACCAGTGGTAGTCAATCGTCGGAAGAAATTGAGTAAGATTGAGGAAAAATTGAATGATCTTTTAGCTTGATTTTTTTTGAACCACCCAAGGCATCTAAGGTCACTAAAGATCGACCGAAGTAAGCTAACACAAATCTTCAAACCCAATTTTTTCCAAACGATTACTCCGGCACAATACGCAGCACTTTACCAGGACCTTCCGTTGTAAAATAGATGTAACCATCCGTTCCCATCTGAATGTCTCGAATACGCCCGATGTTCTTCAACAGGCGCTCTTGGTGTACTACTTTATTGTCTTCAATCACTACCCGGTCAATGTAATCAAAGCGCAGCGAACCTACTAAAAAGTTATTTTGCCAAGCTGGATAGCGATCGCCATCCACAAAATCTGCACCACAAGGAGCAATGGAAGGCACGTAATAAACCTCCGGCTGAATCATTCCGTTTTGTTGGGTTTTGTCCGTAAACTGAGTGCCATTGTAATTGATCCCATAAGAAATGGTAGGCCAACCAAAGTTTTCACCGGCTTGTAAGCGATTGACTTCATCGCCGCCACGTGGACCATGCTCGTGCTCCCAAACCTCTCCGGTAATCGGGTGAATAGACATGCCTTGCGGATTGCGATGACCATAGGAATAGATGCTGGCAATTACTCCTTTCTTCCCTACAAAAGGGTTGTCTTTAGGAATGCGACCGTCATCATATAAACGGTGCACCTTACCACAATGGTTGTTTAAAAACTGTGGGTTGTCATCCCTGCGGCCTCGGTCTCCTACGGAGATAAACATATAACCCTCTTGATCAAACTCTACTCTAGAGCCATAATGATGGTTGGTTGGCAAGTAAGGTTTTGCTTCGAATACTTCTTCGACTTCGGTCAGTGCAGTACCTTTTAATTTACCACGTGCTACCGCAGTAGTTGCCGTATTGGTCCCATCCGGATTAGGTTTTGAAAAGGAAAGGTAAACCCACTTATTTTTAGCAAAATCTGGATGAATGGTTACATCCAACAAACCACCTTGACCCTTGGATTTAACAGCTGGGACACCGCTTATTTTTTTAAGTTTTTTATTTTTAGAACGCAAATATAAAGTTCCATTACGCTCGGTGATGAGCATTTCGCCAGAAGGCAAAAACGCGATACCCCAGGGAATTTTCAGTCCATCTACCACGGTTTCTACCTGAAAGTTGAGATCTTCGGATTCAACAATTCCAGAATAATCAGTATTCTCATCCAACTGGTCGGCTACGGTGCGCTCAATGCCTTTTAGGATATAATCCGTTAAGTCTGAAATTTCTTGACTAGTGAATGCCGTATCATAGGCAGGCATCCCATCATTTGGGTAGCCGATTTTGATGGCTTTATACACTTCGTTCCAGGAGTTACCGTAGACCCAATCCCGATCTACAAAAGATTTGAGGTTTTCACCGTGACAGCTCGCACAATACTGCTTATAATTAGCTTCGGCACTCGCCACTTTTTCAATTTTGGTAAAGGCATAGGAAAGTACACCGATCACTAATACGACAAGGAAGGCTAGAGGTAAAAAGCGCGTTTTCAACATTGGTATCTTTGTTTAGCTAGAAGATGGTTAGCAATTGTCCAACAATTTAACTCTTTTTTGGTTGAGAAACCTTCTTTTAAGGAAGATCAATAGCTGGAATATCGGCTATCTCAATAAAATAAATCGCCTGAAAAACCCTCTGACCTTCACCTGGATTCGGCGCTTTCACGCCTGGAATGGGTCGACTGCTCGTAAAATAGAGCGTTTGATTATCTGGACTCAACTGTGGGCCTCCTTCTCCATACATGGTATTCACAGCTGGTCCAAGTAAGATAGGATCCATCCATTTATTTTTCTCTTTTTTGGCAAAATACAAATCCGATTGTCCCAACCCACCAGGACGTTCGGAAGCAAAAATCATCCATTGACCATCATTAGAAATACAGACCCCACTTTCTTTGTAGGTACTATTAATCGGTCTCGGCAAAAGCTCCGTTTTCCCCCAACTCAATGGATTTTTTGATGTGACTGGTACATAATAAATATCTCGCCGACCAATTCCTTGATCTAGTCGTTCGGACCAAAAATAGAGATTTCCTCCCAGGTCCATTCTAGGAGAAGTTTCATTGTGAACGTAGCGGATTCTAGCGTTTTGAGGTGTCTTAGCTCGGTTGATATCCGATCCTTGGATGGGTTTGAAGGTATCCCAATCGATTTTCCCGGAAGCATCGCAATCGGCAATCCAAAGGTCAAAATCATCCCACTTTTTTTGATTTGGAAAATCGTACTGTCCAGCGTGGTACTTATTATAAGACAATAAAAAATGTCTCCCATCTGGCGAAAAATGAGGCCAGTCTACCCTACTCCCACTGGTTTCTAAAATAGCTTTGGGCATTGTCCATCGACCGTTTTTCTTCCTGCTGACGTACAATTTCTGGATAGATTGATCGCCCTTGGTGTAATCTGGATTATCCCAGCGTGCATAGACCAAGGCCTGGCCATCTTGAGAAAAGGTGGGCGTAAAAGACCAAGCTTCAGGTTTAGTGATTACGCCAGGTTCAAAGATTTGGGCCTTGGGGGCGTTATTTACAGGGCTACTTTGTAAACTCCAGAAAAGCGAAAATAGGACAAGAAGATTCATATGTTTGTATTTATCAATACCTACGCAGGGCAGCTTACTTTGGATTTCCTGTCCGCTTCAACCAATCCTCTTTGGTGATAACAACCTTGTTTTCTGGAACCCACACACCATGTTTCTGAAAACCTTTTGGAATGTGCTCAACAAACTGGAAACCATTTTTGGACAATACCCGTTCGCTGGCTTTATTCCAAGTCGCATATTCTGCCTCTATACTTTGAGCTTTGATGGTTTGGAAGCCAAATTGAAGAATGGTATGGAGAGCTTCTGTCATCACTCCTTTACCTTGTTGTGCTGGATGGCTCCAAAATCCGACATTCCAAACAGAAGAATCAGGTGTTGCTCGAATAGAGATTCTCCCTAGAAAAGTATCGTCTGATTTTTGATAAATACTGAATGCAAAGCCACTACCTTCGGTCCAGGCTTGAAGGGTTTTAGGAAGGACCGCTAAAATTTCATCTGGATGATCAGGCGGCTCCCAAAGCATGCCGTCATTAAATCCTGAAAAACGGGTAGCAGAAAAAACATGTGGCACATCAACTTCGCTGGGCTGACGAAGATGTAAACGCTGACTTTCTAGTTGAAGTTTAGGGTCGATATTTGGCTTTTGCATGGCGGGTTTTGGACTAAGAAACCTAAAATGTGGGGTATAAGTTCCTGCTGAGCGGTAATTAGAGGCCTAATCACAACAACTGCCTGAGT
>CAXIDD010000481.1:0-4517 GCA_964021975.1 uncultured Saprospirales bacterium
CAAAACACTCGCTTGTCATTAAAAAAGCTTTCTCCAAAGAGTAAATAAACGCTACCATCTGTAAAGGTCAGCGTATATCGGATTACCATTTTTATTTCAATAAACGAAAAACGGGCGATTGACATCTATTCGATGTACAATCGCCCGCTTTAATAAAACAGATGAGGAGAATTAACTCACCAATGCTGCATTTTTTGCGCGTTTACGCTCATGCTCTTTTAGCAACACTTTCCGAATTCGGAGGTTGCTTGGAGTCACTTCTACGTATTCATCTGCTTGGATATATTCCAGTGCTTCTTCCAAGGTAAATTTTCTTGGTGGCACTAATTTTAGTTTGTCATCTGCTCCTGAGGAACGGACGTTACTCATTTTCTTGGCTTTGGTCAAATTAACGACCATATCACCTGGGCGAGAGTTTTCGCCAACAACCTGACCTTCGTAAATATCCTGGTTAGGATCTACAAAGAAAACACCGCGTTCTTGCAAGTTATTGATACTGTAAGGAATAGCTTTCCCTTTTTCCATAGAGATCATAGAGCCGTTTTGACGGCCTGAAATATCCCCTTTATGTGGCTGGAATTCTAAAAAGCGGTGGGTCATAATCGCCTCACCAGCGGTAGCCGTCAATAGGATGTTTCTAAGTCCCATGATACCACGAGAAGGAATTTCAAACTTCAGGTAAACCCGATCATTTCTGGTTTCCATAGAAGTCATAACTCCTTTACGTCTGGTGACCCAATCGATCACAGTACCAGAGTATTCTTCGGTTACATCAATTGTCAATTCTTCAATTGGCTCGTGTGCGACACCATCAATGTTTTTATTGATTACCTGTGGTTGGCCAATTTGTAATTCATAACCTTCCCGGCGCATGGTTTCGATCAAAACGGATAAGTGTAATACTCCACGTCCAAATACACGGAAAGCATCAGATTTCTCAGCTGGTTCTACTCTTAGGGCCAAGTTTTTCTCTAGCTCTTTTTCCAAACGCTCTTTAACGTGTCTAGAAGTTACATACTTACCTTCTTTTCCAAAGAATGGAGAATCATTAATGGTGAAAACCATAGACATTGTAGGCTCATCAATCGCAATTGGTGCTAATGCTTCTGGATTCTCATGATCAGCGATCGTATCACCAATTTCGAACCCTTCAACTCCAACAATCGCACAAATATCTCCAGCCTTTACAACATCTGCCTTCACTTTCTCAAAACCTTCAAACGTATAGAGGCCACGGATACGGCTGCGTTTGAACGTACCATCTTTTTTACAAAGTGATACAGCTTGTCCATCTCTCAATTCACCGCGATATAATCTTCCAATGGCAATACGTCCAATGTAATTAGAATAATCTAAAGAAGTGATGAGCAATTGAGGAGTACCTTCTGATATTTTCGGCTCAGGAACATAATCCAGAATCGAATCAAGCAACGGAATAATGTTATCAGTTGGCTCATTCCAATCATTGGCCATCCAGCCGTTTTTGGCAGATCCAAAGATAGTTGGGAACTCTAATTGCTCTTCGGTAGCATCTAAACTAAGCATTAGGTCAAAGACTGCTTCCTGAACTAAGTCTGGCGTACAGTTTTCTTTATCTACTTTATTAACAACTACAATTGGGCGTAAACCCAACTCCAATGCCTTTTGCAAGACAAAACGAGTTTGAGGCATGGGGCCTTCAAAAGCATCTACCAATAGCAACACACCATCGGCCATGTTTAGCACGCGTTCTACCTCTCCACCAAAATCGGAGTGACCTGGTGTATCAATGATGTTGATCTTAACATCTTTGTACCGAATAGAAACGTTTTTAGCTAAGATGGTAATTCCTCTTTCACGTTCCAATTCATTATTATCCATAATCAATTCTCCTGGACGTTCGTGGTCTGCGAAGAGTTGACCAGCATGGATCATCTTATCTACCAAGGTGGTTTTACCGTGGTCAACGTGTGCAATGATTGCAATATTCCGTAACTTCATCAAATCATTTTAAATAGTTAAGTCAGCTAATGTAGTATTACACACCGCTAACAGCGCGCAAATATACCGCTTTTTTGGATGCCCCGCATCAACCCAGTATTAATTCTTTCCTTGCGGGCAAATGGTGAAATTCAAAAAAACAAGCAAGTACAAAAAAATCGGCCATCTTGTGGGGTAACCCAGCAAAATGGCCGAATGATATTTGGTTATTGCTAACCTAAAGTGTTTTTGTGTTTATCGGAGAATAGCGGATGAAAATAAAAAAAATACAATTTGCCGCTATTTCACAACTCGAATTAGTAGGAAAACTTAAATTATCTTAAATTAAAACTCTTAATTACTTGGGTTTGAGTCCGGTGATTGGCTACCAGATCTACGTTCAAAGTACAGCGCTCAAACTGAAGTAAGTAGCGACTTTGAATATGACTAGCATTTAAATGCTGCTGACTCAATTCTTGTAGACCTAAAAAATTGCCTACTTCTCCTCCAAAGTTTTGCATCATATCTTTTAAAGATTGCAAGGTATTGGAATTATCTCGATTTTTCATCAGGCCTATAGTTAAGGCCATTTTAATTTTTTTTATGTTCATGACGGATTGATTATCAGGTAATAAATTAGGTTTTGCCTTGTTTAGAATTATAACTTAAAGATGCATCAGATGTTGTAAGAAAATCATTAATATCTTGTTAAGGTTTTCTAATAGCTCGTTAAGGTTTTTATTTAAAACTTAATGGGCTGTTAAGTCTGCTTGCAAATGCTTATCTATTATATAGTGTCCTTAATTTGCTTTTTGTAACCACTCTTTTGTGATTTTTTTTTAAAAAGACTTTTATAAGCGATTTGCTCGCTCATTATTACTTACGTAAAAAAAGTATTCTTGGATCTTTGGAATATAAATTTCTAAGATGTTATTTGAATTTAAAAGACGAAAGGCCCGACTGCACAGTCGGACCTTTTCGCAAAAAAGTACTAGTATTCTCATTTTATGAAAAAGCTTCTCAATAAAAGGGCTAAAAATTATTGAGTCTGTAGCTGAAGTTTGAAAACTTCAGCTATCAATCTACATTATCGTGTAAATAGGAGTTTTGCTCCTTGATATGGGGCGTATCTGCATCCCCATTAATGGTCCAAGTTGACATATCCTGAGCTTCTGGATCTGGTACATCATCCAAATTGATACCTCGACGCAAATATGCTGGTTGGTTTTCCAATTCAACTACCCGTTTTGGATTGCTTAGTTTTGGAGGCTCCAGTGGTCCACGATTGGCACGTTGTTGCTCCAGATAATGCTTCCGCTTGGATTCTTCTGCTTCTGCTTGTTCTTTCGAGACATAAGGCTCGTCGTCATCCCAACGGTATTTATTTAGGCGTTCCATCGAAGCCCGAACATCGTCAAACTCATAGGTCTTAGACTCGGTTTTCTTTGAATCTTGTTCAAATCCAATATCAGATAGGCCTGTTTTCTTTTGCTCTTTTGGAGCAGGCTCTTCGTCTAAAGAAACGATTTTGCGTTTGTTATGCTCTTCTTGTTTTCCGTCTAAATTGCGGTGTTTAAATCCTGTGGCAATTACCGTCACGCTAATTTTCTCTCCAAGGTCTTCATCGTAGCAGTTACCCCAAATTAAATCTGTACCGTATCCAGCTTCTTCTTGTACGAACTCCGTAATTTCAAAAATTTCGTCCATCGTTACCTCTTTCTGACCAGAAGTAATGTTCAATAAGATATGCTGTGCTCCACGGATATCATTATCCTCTAACAATGGAGAGTGAAGGGCTTCATCAACGGCACGCTTTGCACGGTCATCACCTTCAGCAGAAGCGGTTCCCATGATGGCAACGCCACTTTCCCGCATAACGGTATTGACATCCTCAAAGTCAACGTTTACATAACCCGGAACCGTAATGATCTCGGCAATACCTTTGGCAGCTGTAGTCAAAATATTATCCGCCTGACTAAATGCGCTGGAGATAGATAAGTTGCCGTAAATCTGACGCAACTTATCATTGGATACAATAATAATAGTGTCCACCTGGCTTTTCAGATCATTCAAACCACCAAGCCCTTGGGACGCACGACGACGGCCTTCAAAGGTAAAAGGTAAGGTGATGATAGCCACCGTCAAAATACCCATTTCTTTAGCTGTACGCGCAATAATTGGGGCAGCACCTGTACCGGTACCACCACCCATTCCTGCTGTAATAAAGAGCATTTTACAGTTGTTATCGAGGTAGCGTTTGACATCCTCGATAGACTCTTCACAGGCTAATTTACCTACAGCTGGTTTAGAACCAGCACCACGGCCTTCTGTCAATTCGGGCCCTAACTGAATTTTAGTAGGCACCGGACTCTGCTCCATGGCTTGTGAGTCTGTATTACAAATGGCGAAATCTACGCCAACAATTCCTTGATTGAACATGTGGTTGACTGCATTGCTACCGCCACCACCGACACCCAACACCTTAATTATCGGGCTTTCATTTTTTGGCAAATCAAAAATCATGATTTATATTTTAGAAAGATTAGTCAATTGATTTT
>CAXIDD010000482.1:0-4517 GCA_964021975.1 uncultured Saprospirales bacterium
CTATCTTTTACTTCTTGCATGGTCTCCGCAGTATATTCTGCCGTTTGTTTCCCTTTTTTATTGTAAAAACGTATTTGATGATCTGCTTTAAATCCAAAAAGCCTTAGGTTTTGAAAAGCCTGTTCAAAAGACCGGTCTTCTTGAACTAAATCAATGAAAGCCAATACATCAAAACCAGCATCTTTAGCAGAGATTACAAAAGAATCCATTTGGATGACTGCGGCAATGCCATCATAGCTTTCATCAAAAGCTTTTTGTCCGAATCCGGCTTGCTGAAACAAGAATAGTATCCCTAAACAACTATATTTAAAATAATCCATAATGGAATGGTAATTAGCGAAATTAATATTAAACCCCTACTTTTGCGGTCCTAACTATAAAATTGACCAATTATGAAAAATATTGCCGTGGTAGGTGCAGGTACGATGGGAAATGGTATCGCACATGTTTTTGCCCAATTTGGCTTTTCCGTAAAATTAATTGATATCTCGGAAAACAGCCTAAAAAAAGGATTGGCAACCATTGAGAAAAATTTGGACCGCCAAATCAAAAAAGAAAAAATAACCGCCGAAGACAAAAAAGCGACTTTAGGCCGGATCGAAACAAGCTCTGAACTAGAAAAAGCTGTAAAAAATGCAGATTTAATCATTGAAGCAGCGACCGAACAGAAAACAATTAAGTTAGAAATTTTCAAGACTTTAGATGCTGCAGCGCCTCCTTCTTGTATTTTGGCAACCAACACTTCTTCTATTTCAATCACTCAGATTGCGGCCGTCACCAAGCGTCCTGAACAAGTGATTGGAATGCATTTCATGAATCCGGTTCCATTGATGAAATTGGTTGAAGTGATCCGAGGCTACGCCACTTCAGATTCAGTTTGTAATACCATTATGGATCTTTCTCGGACCCTCAATAAGGTCCCCGTTGAAGTTAATGATTATCCAGGTTTTGTTGCCAATCGTATTTTGATGCCAATGATCAATGAGGCGATTTATACTTTGTATGAAAGCGTAGCTGGTGTTCAAGAAATTGACACGGTCATGCGTTTGGGAATGGCTCACCCTATGGGACCATTGCAATTAGCTGATTTTATTGGTCTCGATGTATGTTTAAGTATTCTGGAAGTCCTACACCAAGGCTTTGGCAACCCTAAATATGCTCCTTGCCCACTACTAGTTAATATGGTAACTGCGGGTAAACTAGGTCGTAAATCAGGAGAAGGTTTTTATAGTTATCCTGCGGGAACAAAAGATTACCCAGTAGCGCCTAGTTTTCAAAAAAAATAACTGCTCTATGCACCTAGCTAGTGTTAAGCAATCCAAACAACTAAGAAGTTATTTGAATCTACTGCAGGTAGATTCAAATAGCTTCTAAATGCTAGGAGCATATTTGAGTACTGCGCTCAGGAGTACTCCTGAAATATTAATTTAGAAGTTATGTATAATATATTAATATTAAATTACCCTTTCTAGAGTACGGGACTTTCCTTATTAAGCCCTATATTGTTGCCATACAAAGTAAATGTCAATTTTACTTTAATCTTTTAGCTTCGAGAGAAAGAGAAACACTATTTACTTTTCTTACTTGTCTTATCTACTTACCATCCATAAGTAATATCCAATTTTTGTAAATATGATACTCCATTCACTGAAGTATCACTAACCGATTTTTATGATAAGACATCTAAAGGGTCTAAAATGGACCTTAAAAGGCTTGTTGTTCCTGAGCCTTTTTTTACTAAACAGCAGTTTAAGTGCCCAAAAAAAGGAACCGGATTTCTTTCACCGCTATCCAACGGAAATTAAGCGGACAGCTAAGGATAGTTCTCCTGCTCGTATTTATCCAATTGCAATTGGAATATCAGCCGGTACACAAGCTTTCATTGCGGCAGATATAGCAGTCAACCTGAACGCCAACTTTAATGCACGGCTAGCCTACCATCAATTAACCTATACTTTTAAGGAGAATAATATCGACTTCAATGGTGCTGATTTATTATTGAATGCGAAATTTCAACAAAACAACCTATCTCTATTTGGAGAATACATGCTGAAAGAAAGTTTGCGACTGGTCGTAGGACTATCCTTCGCTCCAGATAATGCCTTTAGTATTAATGGTATTCTTGCAGATTCAATTCAATTCCAAGATGTACTTGCTAGTCCGGAGGAAATAGGGTTAATCAATGGAACAATCCAAATGGGCAACAAAGTAGCGCCCTATTTTGGCCTTGGCTTCGGAAGAGCTATTCCTCAAAGACGTATTGGACTTAGCTTAGATATTGGAACCTATTACAAAGGTTCTCCTAAAGTAGATTTGGTAGCTACAAATTTACTTCGAAACAATGTAAATAACGAAAAAGCAATAGAAGATGCGATTGGTTTTGCCCAATGGTGGCCTGTTTTTTCATTACGATTAGCCGTCAGAATTAACTAAAAACCCAATAACATGAACAATAAAATAAATCTTCAAAGGATAAGCGTTCTACTGCTAGTTATCTCGATTAGCTTGAACAGTTGCCTACAGAATTTTCAAGATCTCTCTGATACAATTGACAACGATCTCAACCTGGAGCTTTCCACAGATTTGTTGGAAAACGTTGCTTCTTTGCAATTCGTCAATAACCAAAACCGTAACGTACCCTCAGGCCTTTCGGTAGAAATGGTCCGATCAGATTATTCTGAAGTGTTTACATTTGCAGGAAAAAGAGACTTAGCGCCTACTAATGGTTTCTTGTTATTAGGGGTGCGGAAAGGAGAATTTTCTGCGGGGCCTACCGAAAAAATGATTGAATTAAAGGCCAGCGCACCTGGTTTTTATCCTTCTACTATATTCATCCAAACAGATACCGCTTCTCAAGACTATATTGTAGAGATGATTGAAATAAAGGCACCTGGAGAAAGTCTTCAAGTAATGACCACCATTCCACAAAACAACCAAGCTTTTTCGATCGGTTTAGTCAATGGTACTAAAATTCAATTTGATGAGAACACCCGTTATTTTGACGATCAAGGCGCTAGTGTGTCCGGAAATATAGCAGCAGATGTACAGTTTTATCCTCCGAGTTTGGCTACCAAACGTGCATTTGAAGGCATGCTAATTGATAGTTCCTTTATTAATGAATCTGGTGAAAAAAATCCAATTGCAATAGATCCGGTAGCGATGCTGGATGTAAAACTCACACAAACTGGTAGAGTAGTTTCTGACCTTAGTTATCCGGCAGAAATCACCTTACCGCTTGACCAAAACCTATTTAATCCGATCAAAGATCGAACGATTCAGGAAGGTGATTTCATCCCGGGACTTTTTTGGGATGAAAATTTAAAAGCCTGGCAACCAGATGGTTTTGCCATTGTGGAACGCGTGAATGGTCAATTGGTTGCTTCCTTAAGTGTTCGCCATTTCACCCTTTGGGTGATAGGATGGGTTAATGCTTCTATAATGGATGAAAATAGCAGCGAAGAGTGCCAAGTATTCATTCGGGTTCTTTCTGATATGCCAGTACCTAATCGTCAAAGGCCAGAGTATCGGTTTTTTCAGGTTTTTACTAACTGCCAGTCTGGAAGTGGATTCGCACTTGGTACACTTCGTGGAGAAGCTAAGCTCGCAGCACAAGCATATTTTAAGAATGCCGATCCAATTGTTTTTGCTAATACCAGGTTCACGGATGAAACCGATGTAGAAATAATTTCTCTTCCTGATGTTTGCCCAGTTGAAAATCAAAATAGTTTCCAGCTAAATATAGATGCAGATAATTCAGGAACAGGCACCTTAGTATTTACTTATGGGAATGTTTTTGGCAGCAGACAGATTAACCTCGTGGCAGGAATAAATGAAATCAACCTATCGATACCTCCTCGAAGTTTAAATACCTGGCTTTTTAAAAATGCCAACTTCCGCTTTACTTACCAAAATGGTGATTGTATGACTCAGCGTAGTTCTAGGCAAATTCCACTTTGCGAACTAGCAGATGGCGTGAGTCTTGGCGTAAATAATCCAGTACCGGGCGATCCTACAATGGTTGATTTTGCTATGTCTACTTCTTGTGAGGGGGAAACTGATAACTTAATAATCAGGCCATCTTTTCCTGTTTTTTATAAAGAATCCTGTTTGACTGAGGCAAATTATCAACGATTGATATATATAGAGGATGGTATTTTCGCTGGGAATCTGCCCCTCAGTATCGGTAAAATGTATGACTTTAGAATTCAGTATGGTACCAGTAGTGTCACTTTTAAAGAAATAATTGTTCCCTCTACGATGGCCACTTATACCGTCGAAGATCAGACTTTATTGCTTGAAGTTATTGATGGGGTACTTAGTTTTAAAGTAGAAGATTATAAGTTACCTGAAAGTATCTGCGATTTCATTAGTGGATAACTATGGTATGGGCCTTACATAAGGATGCCGGATTTACGTTTATTCGTAATTCCGGCATCCTTATGTAAAGCTGTTTATTAGTACCTCTGAACTTTAGAAATCGTCTGACTCTCGGTAGGCATCAATAACGGCTTGGTCTC
>CAXIDD010000483.1:0-4515 GCA_964021975.1 uncultured Saprospirales bacterium
ACTCAGGCCACCGTTGTTCAAAAGTAGCTGCGGTGTAATCTGGAGCACCGTCACACATTGGAGGTGTCTCGAAAATTCGCCAATCCTTAAAAAAGGCTACTAAATCTTCATAGCTATTGGAAGATTCGGCAGTAGGCGTAGCGTCCGCGGTCGTCGAGGACGAATCACATGCAGTAAGCAAGCAAAAAGAAAATAGAATAGAATAGGTTAGAAAGCGCATCATTGTCGGCTCGTTTTGTTATTTCTCAAATGTTAACAGCCGAATTTACGCAAAAAAATGGAATAGAAGTTTTAGGATTTACGCTTACGCATCAATCCCTCCTGAACAACGGAGGCTACCAATTTTCCCGAAAGGTCAAAAATATTCCCTCTGGTAAAGCCTCTAGCATTAGATGCACTGGGACTGTCAATAGCATACAACAACCAATCATCTACCCGAAAGTCCCGATGAAACCACATGGCATGATCTAAACTAGCGAGCTGTACATTGGTAAAGGAAGCCACTTTCCCATGTGGTAATAAAGCGGTGGTCAGTAAATTGTAATCAGAGGTATAAGCCAGAACACTTTGGTGTAACCTACGGTCATCCGGCATCAAACCTTTTGCTCGAAACCAAACGTGCCTAAATGGTTTACTTTCTCCGGGCATGGCCGGATTGATTAATTCAACCGGACGAAATTCAATGGGTCGGTCCAGATTCAGAAAACGCTTGATATTTTCTGGTAGATGGTCTCCAAATTGTTTGGCCATCGCCTGCCAACTCACCAGTTGATCTGGCCTTAAAACGTCAGGCATTTCGATTTGATGATCGAAGCCTTCCTGATCCAATTGAAAAGAAGCGGCCATAAAAAAAATCACCTCTCCTTTCTGGATAGCCTTGACACGTCGAGTAGAAAAACTCCCTCCATCTCTTACCGGTTCAACTTGAAAGACAATGGGAATATCCAAATCTCCTGGCAAAGTAAAATAAGCATGTAAAGAATGAAGAAATCGATCCGTAGGAATCGTACGCATAGCAGCATTTAAAGACTGAGCTAATACTTGCCCACCGAATACCCGGCTACTACCGATGTTGGTGCTTTCTCCCCGGTAGAGATTTTCCTCGATGCGTTCTAAATCTAATAAATTAAGTAGTTCTTTTACATCCTTCATATCCAGACAATTGTTTTTAACTTGGAACTTGTCTAAAAGCACTTTGAGATGACAATAAATAAATGTTTCTTGTCACTCTTTGAATCGAATGAAAGCTACATGATATTTAAATACCTTCAAGGGCATTATTTAATTTTCTGCCTATTGACTTTAGCTGGCCCTAGTCTTTTGGCTCAAGATAGTACTACAACAAAACGCCCTAATTTTGTTGAGGGCGAAATTCAAAATGACGCTTTTTATATCCGTCTGCGGACGGATCGTTATTTCACCAGCGGTCTAAGTTTAAAGTTACAAACAGACGCCTTTACGGATGGGCTTTTAGGTTTTGGAGCCATTTTCCCGCTCCAATTTCAGGACAAAGGAGCGGAAAATTATTACCAGCTCCAAATTGTGCACCAACTTTTTTCACCTTATGAAATCTCCTGGACAGATCCATCTGTCATGGATAGACCCTACGCCGCGGTAGCAAGTTTAAGATTTAGCAACCAGACTGTTCTTAGCCATAGCAGTCTAATTCTAAAAAAGGAAATACAATTGGGTTGGGTAGGTCCTTCTTTAAATGGAGAAATGAGTCAGAATACTTTGCATCAAATGATTGGTCGGCCTACAGCTCAGGGATGGGATTACCAGATTGCGGATGGGATCGTTTATGGCTTAAATTTTGGTTTAGAAAAAGGCCTACGTACCAAACAATGGGATCCCGAAACGCAAAGCAGCTGGCTACTAGAGTTGAATAGTGAGTGTAGTAATTTAAGTGCTAAGCTTGAAGCGGGCTTAAATTATCAACTTGGAAATAACCAAACTTACTTTGCGCCTGCACCACTACCGCACCATCGATTACAATGGTACGTTTACTTTAAAGCGCTGGTTCAATTAGCTGCTTATAATCAATTGATTGATGGCCACTTAAGCCCATCTAATGATGGTGTACTCCTTCAGCCCAATCCATTACAGCACTTGTTAGTGAGAGGGGATTATGGCATCGTTATCCAATTAAGAAATTGGGAATGCCAACTCAGTTATCAATTCCTTAGTCCGGAAATTAAGGGTGCTAGTGCCCATTATTGGGGCAGCATACGTTTGCGCAGGTATTTTTAAGCACCTCTTTTATTTGGCCCAATAATCCATGACCATAACATCTTCTAAATGCGGAGATAATACCTCTACAAATGCCTGGTGTGCTGGATGAGGCAAATAGACTGTTCTTGCTTCTTCGGTCTCAAAAGTGACCAAAAAACAATGAGTAAAGTCCTTATTCAATCCTTCTGGACTATTGTTTAGCCCCCATTCAAAATCTTTTATTTCTGGAATTTGAGTAGGCAAAGCCGCAAATGCTTCTTCTACTTTTTGAATATCTTCAGGCGTAGATTCGGTTTTAAATTTAAACATCACGACATGGCGTAGTTGTTTGGTCGCTTGCGTTACTTGGTTTTCATTGGGCATTTCTAAGTCGGTGTTTACAGTTGTATTGGTACAACTACTCATCAATAATAAGGTAAATAAGAAGCAGATGGTAAGTTTCATATTTGGTATTTTTATTTTCCAATCATTACATCGTATGCTGGCGGAATATCCACGCCATTAAATCCATTGGTCAATCCGTAGAGTATTATTATGCTTGAGATTATCCCCATGGCCAAAATAATATAAGATTGTTTAACTGGTTCTAGTCCAATTATTGCATTTTTCATTTTTTTCGAATGAATGGCTGAGATATGGCCAAAAAATGAAACGATAGCAAGTCCATAATAGGGTATAAAAAATAGATTTAAAGGAAATGTATTTAGTCCAGCAACCCCAAAATAAAAGTTAGTATCTAGCTTTAAAACCTGTCTACCAAATAAAACGGCACTCAAGTGAATGACCAAAAAAAATGCAAGGTAAAGGCCGGTCCAAATCTGTAGTTTCCCGAAAAAATCAGTCGTAGTACCCCGTTTTTTAATGAATAGTTTTATACCCGAAAAAATTTGAATCCCAATGGCAAAAAATAAAACGGTTTCTGCGATTATATTTCTATAAACTATTCTAAAATCATTCATTAATTCAATATGAGCATTCGCTCCAAAAAGGCTAAAAAAATGGTTAAATAAGTGTAGGCCCACAAAAATAGAAATCGTGATTCCCGCAAAATAATGTAGTTTTTTTAGGTTCATATTTAAATTTTCAAATGAATTTAAGGTTTAGTGGTATCTTAATCAAGATATTAAGCCGGGGTTGACAAATGCAATTTATTATTACTGAATTCAGGCTTACATTTATAATACCACCTAAAACTTACCAATAAGCCAATATGAGTAAATACAATCCATTCCTCTCTTCAAAAACCAGCAATTTTGTTGTATTCCTGTTTTTCATGATTGCACTAGGCTTTAGTTGTAACAAAAAAAAGAGCAACGACTCTACAGCACAACAAACCCTAAAAGGAGCCATCCAGAGGCCTACTTTTGTATATCAAAACATAAGTGGCATTGGTAAAGATAGCATCTATAATCGAAGAGATAATAGTGATGTCATTAAAGTAGGAGATCTCTACTACGTTTACTATACCCGAATGAACAGCCCAATAACGCCTGGTTACCCAGGAAGAATATGGTATGCAACCTCAAAGGACAAGGGCTATACCTGGCAGGAACAAGCAATGGCTTTAGATGTTGGAGAAGCAGGCACCTTTGATAGCTATGGTGTTTTCACACCAAACATTTTAGTCTATCAGGGAAAATACTACCTCTACTATACAGCAGTGCAAGCCACACCAGGAAATCCAGACAATGCATTTGAAGGTAATCATGCCACTGATTTCACAGCAATAGGTGTTGCTGTAGCCGACAGCCCTGATGGACCATTTGAACGAGTGCCCAATAATCCGGTAATTGTACCTAGTAAAGTTTCTTCAGACTTTGATAGCTATCGAGTAGATGATGCCAGTTTGATGGTACGAGCGGGTGAAATTTGGTTGTATTACAAAGGCCGTTGTCTAGATCACGGTAAACAAGGACCAAGGCTTACAGAAATGGGCCTTGCTTATGCCAAACATCCAGAAGGGCCTTTTATCAAGCATGGGCAATCACTACTAGATAGGAGTCATGAAGTACTCATTTGGGGGGAAGATGATGGAGTCGCTTCTCTGGCTTCTATCAGTCATTCGATCAATTACGCCAAAGATGGCATTAATTTTTCTGTACTCAAGGATAGCCTTATCAATATACCTAAAGCACCGGGCTTGTACCGTCCACATTTAGAAGATGGGAATAAAACTAATCCTATTCCAGGTTGGGGGATTGCGATGAAAAGTGCAAAAGGCTTGACCTATTTAATACGCTATGAAATTAAGCGCTCGTCTTAGCAAGAGTAGGCAGCGAACAA
>CAXIDD010000484.1:0-4510 GCA_964021975.1 uncultured Saprospirales bacterium
TCATGACTTCAATCCCTTGGCCGATTGTATAACCTTCCTGCAAATCAGCCGATACCGTGGCCGATACATAACGATTGTATCGATACAATGCTGGTGGATTGGATTGTTCCTCAAAGGAAACCAGGTTATTCAATTGGATTAGCTCCCCTTTATTGTTACGGACAAAGATGTTGGTTAAATCACTAGGGTCATTCCGGAACTGTTTGCTAGCTTCCCCAACGACTTCATATTGCTTACCATCTCGTACAAAATATCCAAAGCGCTGACCACTGTAGAAAAGCGAAAGTGTCTCTGCAATATCCCGGACAGTAACCCCTAAGGTTCTTGCCCGCTCTCTATCAATTTTGATGTGCAACTCTGGCTTATTAAACTTCAAGTTCAAATCCGTCACGGAGAAATAAGGATGCTGTTCAACCTTTGTCATGAATTCTGGCAACTTGGCCTTCAGCTCATCAAAGTTAGGTGCTTGAATAACGTATTGTAGAGGAAGTCCTCGGAGGCCACCACCAACGGCAATCGTCTGGGGTTGGGAAATAAACGAGCGTGCGTAGGTCAGTTGTCCCAATTTTGGATACAAACTTTTGACGATTTCGTCTTGACTTCGATCCCGTTCATTGGGCTGTTTTAAAGATAAAAAGACAAAGCCTGAATTGGCTCCACTAGAAGTAAAAGACGGAGATGTTACAGAAATATAGGCCCTTTTTTCCGGAAGGGTATCCACAAACTCAAGGACCTGCATCATGTATTCATCCATCGCTTCGTAGGTCGTCCCCTCAGGAGCAGTAGCGAAAATTCTAAAACCAGATTTATCTTCTTGTGGTGCTAACTCTGATTCTAAATTGCTTCCAATGTAGTAAATACCTAAAGCGGCAATAATTGATATTGGCCAGGCCAACCAACGAGCACGCATAAAGCCGCTTAAAGAATAATTATAAGCATTCGTTAAGCCTACAAAAAACTTTTCAGAGACCCGGAAGAGCAAGGATTGTCGCTTTGATTTTCGTAAAAAACGAGAACTCATCATCGGAGTCAAGGTCAATGATACGATAGTAGAAATCACAATTGCTCCAGCAACTACAATCCCAAACTCTCGGAATAATCTTCCTGTTAATCCTTGTAAGAAGATAATCGGTAGGAATACAGCCACTAAAGTGATACTAGTAGCAATAATCGCAAAATAAATTTCTTTGGCACCGTCTAGTCCTGCTTGGATGGGGTCTTGCCCATCCTCGATCCTTCGATAAATATTCTCCAGCATCACAATGGCATCATCCACTACCAGACCCGTCGCCAACACAATCCCCAGTAAGGTCAGAATGTTGATAGAGAATCCAAAAATATACATCACAAAGAAAGTACCGATCAAAGAAATTGGAATGGTGAGTACTGGGATCAAGGTAGTCCGCCAATTACGAAGGAAAAGGAAGATAATAATGACGACTAATGAAAAGGCAATCAAAACGGTATCTTGTACTTCTCGTACAGCTCTGCGTACTACGATGGTATCATCAAAGGCGTAGCCTACTTTTATATCTGCTGGTAAATCTTGCTTAATTTGCTCAACCCGTTTATAAATTTCATCTGCAATCGCAATATTGTTGGCTCCGGGTAGTGGAGTGATGGGCATTCCAACCATCTTCAGTTTGCCACTACCACGTAAGGCGGAGTTGATGTTCCTTGGCCCAAGATAAACTTCCGCCACATCTTTTAGCTGTACGATGATGCCATTACTTTCTCGAATGACCATTTCTTGAAATTCTTCGGGCGAGTTTAGTCGGCCAAAAGTTCGAATGGTTAATTCAGTGCGCTGACCTTCAATTTTACCGGAAGGTAATTCCAGGTTTTGGCTTTGAATCGCATTTCTGACATCGAGCGGACTAAGACCGTAAGCAGATAGCTTAGCAGGGTTTAAGTCGATACGAATGGCATACTTTTTCTCTCCCCAAATACTAACAGAAGAAACTCCTGGTATGGTTTGTATTCTTTCTTTAAAAATATTGTTGGCAATCTCGCTGAGGTTCAACAGATCACGGTTTTCACTTTGGATGGTTAAGGCTAAGATATAACTACGAGAATTAGATTTAGTAACCGTCGGAGGGTCTGCATCTGGCGGTAAGCGACGTTGTGCCTGGGAAACTTTGTCCCGCACATCATTAGCAGCAGCCTCCAGATCTGTTCCGATCTCAAACTCAACGGAAATAGAACTTCGTCCGTTAGAGCTGGTAGAAGACAAAGAACGAATCCCCGCGATCCCATTGATGCTTTCCTCCAAGGGCTCGGTGATCTGCGATTCAATGACCTCAGAGTTGGCACCTACATAACTAGTAGAAACGGAAATCACCGGTGGGTCCACAACAGGATATTCCCGTAAACCGAGATAGGTATAACCAATCACTCCAAACAATACAATAACTAAGGAAATCACCGTCGATAATACGGGTCTTTGAATACTGATAGATGATAGACTCATATGACTAGGAATCAGTTAAATTATTGAATAGAATTGATATTGATTGCGCCGCCATTGGATAGTGCCAGTAGACCGCTAATGATAATGGTATCTCCAAGGCTTACGCCGCTAGTGATTTCTACTTGATTTTCTGATCGATCACTGGTTTCTACTTTTTGGGCGATTGACTTTCCATTTCGTATTAGGAATACTTGTTTGCCATCTAAAACTGGAATAACTGCATCCGTAGGAACCATGACCGCTTGCTCGTTGATCCCGGTGACCAAAGTAACCTTGGCGAATTGTCCGGGTTTAAGATTGTTGCCTGGGTTTTTGGCCGTAGCTCGTACCTTAAAAGTTCGGGTGAGTGGAGAGATCTCGGTTCCAATCGCATAAACTTTAGCAACAAACATTTCATCTGATCCGGCGATATTGAAGTTCAGCTCTTGCCCATTCTTTACTTTAGGTAAAAACCGCTCAGGTACCTCAAACTCTAATTTAATTGTACTGATTTGCTTTAAGTCTACAATTACATTAGTAGGGGTGACGTACGATCCTTGGCTGACTTGTCTAAGACCCAATACACCAGAAAAAGGCGCAGTTATTTTTGATTTTCCAATTTGGATATCTAAAATATTTTGTTCCGCTTTAATATCTTGTACGGTATTGACCAGTCTATCAAGTTCTTCCTGGCTTATCCCTTGGATGGCTAATAATTCCCTACCGCGGGCTACCTCTTTTTGGGCTAATTCCAGGTTAACACTTAGTCTAGCTTTTTGGGCAACCAGTTCAGAATCGTCTACCTTACCGATTAAGGTACCTGCTTTGATATAGCCAGATTCTTTGAAGTTTAGCTGCACGAGTTTGCCAGAACGTTCGGGGCGAATTTCTACAGATTCGTAAGCAATTAAATTTCCTGTAGCATTGATTATTTGTTCCAGGCGTTGTGGTTGCACAACGTAGGCGTCTACTAAGGCTGCTCTAGGCCCACGTGTTGCTGTAGGTGGAGCTTGACTAGCAGTTTTTTCATCACTACAATAAGGTAAGAGCAATCCTATAAAAGCTAAAAGACACAGTTGTTTTAACCGTGTATCTAAATGATTCATGCGAGGTGATTTTTTTCCATGAAGTACAAAGATGACAATAATATGATAGAACTGACACTCAAATTGCCCAACGGCAGCTTTTTAGGCTCATTTGTCATTTTGTAAATTTAAAAAACGATCAATGACGCTAAAAAAGCGCTGAATTTATAGAAATTCTAATCTCATTCGTCGACTATGCCTAAGAAATTTAGGTATATACTTGCAATGCCTAAATTTCTTAGGTATATTTGAAGTATGAATAAGAAACTATTACATGGTACTCTTAACACCATTATCCTTAAGTTGTTGAAGGACAATGGAGAGATGTACGGATACGAAATAGTCCAGCATGTGAAAACATTGACAGCAGATCAATTAAAAATCACGGAAGGTGCCTTGTATCCGGCTTTGCACAAGCTGGAAGGAGAAGGCCTATTGACGGTAGAATATAAAAGATACCAGAATCGGGTTCGGAAATATTACCGCCTAACAGAATCAGGTACCAAAGAGACCCAATCACAAGTAGCGGATCTATTTGAATTTATGCGGCAGATACAGACTTTATTAGAAAGTAAACCCAAGTTGGGTTAAATTGACCAGATAATGGATAGAACAATCACCACAATAGAGCTTCAGCATATCTTTCAATTTCTAGAACATAAACGATTGCGACATTATGATTTACAAATTGAAATGGCAGATCATTTGGCTACTGCTATTGAAGCCCAGTGGACTGAAAATCCTGAGCTTTCTTTGCAAGCGGCACTTGAAATAGAATTTGAAAAATTTGGCATTACCGGATTTAGTTATCTGGTCCGAAAAAAGAAACGAGCGGCAGATTGGCAGCGACTCAAAGATATCAATGGGCAGCTACTACGGCATTGGATCAAAATTCCTAAAGTATTTTTAGCTCTTGCCTTGTTTTTTGTGTTTGCGCAGCTTTTGAGTCAACCATTTTATGCGGGTATTCTGATTC
>CAXIDD010000485.1:0-4495 GCA_964021975.1 uncultured Saprospirales bacterium
ACATGTTGTTGCCTTATTTAGCAGGGGTTCTGGTTCTGGCTTTCGGCCAAGCAGCAATCGCTTATCCAATTGCATTGAGTCTACTGGCCATGTCGAATGGAGCAGGAAGTACCATTAAGAATGCCTTATTTGCCGAAACGTTTGGTACGGAAGTCATCGGCTCAGTCCGGAGTATGTTTACCACGGTGATGGTTTTCAGTACGGCATTAGGACCCATAAGTTTTGGATTGTTATTGGATCAATCCTGGACCTTTGGGCAAGTATTTTTGTTGTCAGCTAGTATTTTATTTGCGATTATTGTTTGGACCTGGTGGGGCGTGGGGCAACTGCGATCCTGATGCTTGGATTTTAATTAAGCCATTCAACTTATCAAAAGCTTACAACTTCAAAAATTGACCACAAATGATCACCCAAAAATCACTAGAAAAAGCACTGCTCAAAAAAGGAAGGGCTAAACGAAACCGACTCAAATGGCGAGATGGAAGTACCTTGGAAGTTTCTAAAATATCAGGCCAAAAAATCTTAGTGAAGCACGACAGCTGGGATGGTCATATCCGTCCGCCTATAATTTATCACTTTGATGTGGCTGGGAATCTGCGGTTGACGACCTTTAAAGTCAGGTGGCGCGCGCTTTTTCTTTACTGCTTTATTCCCATTGGGGTAGCTATGGTTGGTGTGTGGATTGATACGCGCTCTGTAGAAAACCTGCAAATTTTCTGGTGGATTGGACCTGGATTTTTAATATTTGCTTTATTCGTGCAATTTGTAGCTAGCTTGCGGACTAAACAAATAGTCCGCAAAGCAATAGCCAAAAATCCCTAAGTCTTTGGGTTGATTCGTCTCTAATTTATTGAGTATCTACGACCGTAATTTCTTAATGGTCGCCAGCGAAGCAGCCGTTAAAGCTTGTATTTTTTCTAAATCAAAAGAACCATCTGCATGTTTCTTCATTAGTTTGGAACCCATACCTACGCAATAAGCACCATTAGCAAATTTTTTAATGATACGGCGACCGCCGAGATCTACACCACCCGTTGGCATAATGTGCGTCCAGGGTTGAGGTCCTTTGATTGCTTTTACAAAGCCTGGCCCGTAGGTACTTCCAGGGAATAATTTTACAATTGGCCCCTAATTGTAAGTAAAGCGAAGTGCTACCAGCGTCTGTAACAGAACCTACCCCCAAAATCATTTCTGGTAATTCTTTGGCACAATACTTATTGAGTGCGCCAAACACCTCGTGGGCAAAGTCACCACGGTTGGTAAACTCTAATAGCCGAGCACCGCCTTGGTAGCAAGCTTTTACTACTTGCTTACATATTTCTAAGTCTGGATGATAGAATAACGGAACCATCCCTTGTGCCCCCATTGTTTGGGCAACAGTAATTCGATCAAATCTAGCCATGGTATTTTGAATTGAAAAGAAGCTATTTGAATCTACCTGCAGTAGACAGGTTTGGCTATTAGGAATAACAAAACCATATGATTCAAATAGCTCCTAAGTTGTGAATTTTTATTTTTTAAAGTTATCGACTTACACGCCCACTCGCATCACCACTCAATAGCTTCTCAACCTCTGCTACTGTTGATAAATTAGCATCTCCATAAATGGTGTGTTTCAGACAAGAAGCTGCAACTGCAAAATTCAGGGCTTGCTGATCATCATCAGGATGTTGTAGCAAACCGTAAATCAAGCCTCCCATGAAGCTATCTCCACCTCCAACTCGATCGACAATATGAGTGATCTGATAGGTTGGAGCCTCATAAAGGTTTTCACCATCGTAAAGGACCCCGGACCAAGTGTTGTGGGAGGCACTAATACTTCCTCTCAAGGTTGTAATTGCTTTCTTACAACGCGGGAACCGCTCCATTAACTGCTGTAAAACAGATAAATAGGCTTTGGCATCAACAGAATGTCCCTGGGTAACATCAACGTTAGCTGGATGAATCCCAAAATGCTTTTCGGCATCTTCCTCATTTCCTAAAATTATATCACAGCCTTCTACTAAAGCCGGCATTATTTCTCCAGGTGTTTTACCATAATTCCATAGGTTCTTACGATAATTTAAATCTGTAGAAACGGTGACACCCATCCGATTGGCCACTTGTATGGCTTCTAGGCAAGCATCCGCAGCACCCTGGGATAAGGCAGGAGTGATTCCCGTCCAGTGAAACCAATCTGCATCGGCAAAAACAGCTTCCCAGTCAATCATCCCTTTCTCGATGGTAGACATACTGGAATGTGCTCGATCATAAACAACTTTACTTCCTCTAGAAACGGCGCCTATTTCTAAGAAATAGATACCTAAGCGCTCTCCTCCACGGATCAAATGATTGGTTTGGACACCACGCTTGCGCATTTCCATCAGGGCACATTCGCCAAGATCATTTTCAGGTAATCGGCTGACAAATTCTACCGGGACACCATAATTGGCTAAAGAAACGGCAACATTACTTTCCCCGCCACCATAGATGACTTCAAAGGAAGAAGCTTGTGAAAAACGCTTGAATCCCGGAGGCGTTAAACGAAGCATGATCTCGCCAAAAGTGACTACTTTTTTCATAGTTTTTGTTTTTTGTTTTTAGAAATATAGGCTAAACTAGCATCTTAGTTGCTTATCTTTTTTAGATCGTGTGGACCTTTCCAGCTGATCTTATTTGAACCAATGGTAATTTGATGTTCACTTGTTGCTGATTGATCGGTGTTGGAAATAGCTAACTGCCATTGCCAACCTAGGTCTGTATGAATAGTGATTACAGAATAGTCAATTTCATTGAGGACAACTTCTACCGATTTAATTTTTCCGTAAGGATTGAGTGGTATTTCATCTACTGGATTATAAGAACCATGGGTTTCCAGTACACTGGCATAAATAGGGTTTTGCCGCCCTGTTTTACGTAAAATCATAGTCTGATCTGAGCGCAAGTTAAAATTGGGATCATTGGCTCCTAGGCGCGCAAAGAGGAAGCTGTCTTGCGCTTCTGTATTCGCAGTGTGCGTATAAAAGCGCCCTTCTTTAAACCAACTGATTTGTAAGCTCTTAGCATCCGTCTCTCCTTTAGCTTCCAGCCACAGATGTTCATATCCAAAGTCCGTTCCTAAAGTCGTTCGCTTGTTTAAGGCAGACTCATAAGGCAGATTGCAAGAAAGCAAGTGCCCTTGGAACCAAAGCGGTAAATCAAAGTCTGCTTTAGCTGGACTTTGGGCACGCATAATATCAATCACCAATGGATATTCAAACGCTTCATCCTGGAGTAGTGCCATGGTCCGGTGCATCGTTGTTCCTGGGTAGGCCTGGTGGTCTTTGGCGCTACTAATTTGAAAAGTAGGATCACTAACATCAAAGAAATATCCTTCAGAATGATTTGCATTGGCTACTTCAAACGTCGCTTCAAAGTGAGACGTCTTATTTTTGACTAAGGTATTGTGGGCAATAGTTTGCTTGGCCCAGGTTTTGTTTTCAGGAAGGTAGCGACCACCTGCTTTTTGATCAATATTTACCCAACGAGCCGCACCATAATCCTGAATAACCTCTTGTTGGTCATCGTAAAGAGAGTAGGATAATTTATCGTAGTGGCCATGGCCTAAGCCTTGGGCAGTATATTTAAAAGCTAAGCATAATTCTTGCTCTGCATTACCTTGACGAAGGATTCCCAGCGCGCCTTCTGTACCATCTTTGCCATCACGTAATTCAATACTTGGGCGATTGAAAACTGGTTTCTCTTCTGATTTTAATGCTTGAGAGATTTTAAAACCAGATTGATCCAGCTCTACTTTCTTTTGTAGGGCAGCGATGGCTAATAAACGTGGGTCAGGATTTACATAATCATAAATTGCATTAACTGCGGCAATAAGCTCACGCGAACGTAGGGACATCCCTTTCTGTGCATCATTAATAGGAAAGAACTCACCTCTGAAATCACTTTGATAGAGTAGGGCATAGACCGCTTTTTCAAGTAACTGATCTCTATAATCGAAAATCTTTAAATCAGGGCGTTTATTGGCTAGTGCTTTCGCAAAAAAGATAAAAGGGGAGATGGCATAACGTTGATAGTAAGGTCCTTCAGTATAATAGCCATCTGGTGAGAAAGCATTATCTAGTTGTGCTAAAAAGCCAGCTTTCTTTTGTCCAGGTAAAATGATTAAGCCGCCATCATTATCCTTGGCTTGTGCATTGATCTCTTGGTGTTCTAAACCATATAAAGCTCGGTTGATTAATTCCTCATCTTCTAGAACCAAACCTAGCATGCCTACCGCAGCATTACCCCAAGTGCTGTGGTTATGGATGCGGTTGAAAAATCGTGGATTTTCTAAAGAGATGAAATCAGCAAAAGGGCGAAGTAAATCTTTTTCAATCAATGCCCGATCTTCTGGGCTCAAATAATTATAAACACAATCATAAGCCTGACTAACATAAACCAGCCAGTTGGCATCGTTTAAACACTGCCAGAACAGTTTTCCTGTGGAATAAGATCGATTTGTTGGGTGGATGGGCGA
>CAXIDD010000486.1:0-4483 GCA_964021975.1 uncultured Saprospirales bacterium
TATGTGTATGGAAACAATCCCGAAGAAAATGGCCATGCCTATTTTCTACAGACTAATTGTCAATCAGGTCATCCCGCGCCAGAGACGTACCTTGCCAATCAAGCCCTGGAATGGAATGCAGACCAAGCAGCTGTAAAAGCTTATCGAGTAAAAGGGACACAACAAGGAAATGCTTATTTTGACCTAAAGGACTGGAAAAATGGCAAGGGTGGTACCTGGTGGGATTGGTCCATTAAGGGAGGGGACTTGATTCAAAAAATTGGTAATGCTCCAGTATGTAATCAATAAGCTCCCAGCGCTTTAGTCTTATTCTAATTTCCCAATACCTGAAAATTAAAAACCAATTCATGCAAAACTTAGCTCAAAACAAAGCCAATGCCATCGCTTTTTACCGAATATCTTATGAAGGTAATCCTCGGAAAGGGGTTGAGTTATACGTTGGCGATCAATACATCCAACACAATCCAATTGTAGCCGATGGGAAAGAAGCTTTTATTGCTTATTTCGAAAGAATGCATCGGGAGTATAAAGATAAATCCATTACTTTCTTACGCGCTATAGCTGAAGACGATTTAGTAGCACTCCACACGCATCAAGTCTGGCCAGATGGAGATGAATACGTCACCATGGACTTCTTCAGATTTGATAGGAATGGTAAAATAATAGAACATTGGGATGCTATGCAAGAAGTACCAGATAAGATGGCACACGATAATGGTATGATTTAATTGTTAAATAGTACTAAATAGAAGAGCAAAGTAATTAATAAGCGATGATGACATCTTATTCCATTATATTTTGTTGCGTACTCGCCTTAATAGCTGCTATTTGGCCGCGCCTCGTCTAATGAAATAATCTGTTCGTTCATAGATCATCATTATTTTTGCGCTCCTACTTAAAAGAAATGGCCACCAAACGGCAGCCATTTCCAAAGTCCCTTACCTATAAAAGTCCTTAGCAAAACATAAAAAATAAGTTTTGCATTTTTCTTACTGGAGTTTAACAGTAAATGTTTTTTCTATACTTTCTTGGGAGACTTCTTCCCAGGGCCGCTTATAGATCATTTTGATCTCGGTGGTTCCTTTTTTTACGCCTTTAAAGCGCCAGACTTCTTTACTTTCTTCTTCTTCCGTTAGCAAGTCATTCTCAAAGTATTCCTGGTCGATCAGCTCGAGATAAGTGGAATCTAGTGATGTTTTTAGAGACCAACTATAGCCTGTACCAATGTTCGAAGCCAACTCGATCTTGAAGATTGTCCCAACAGCTACTTCTATCTGGGTATTGTCTATTGAAAACGATTGACTACTCATTTGCGGGCTTTTACAGTCTACCAAAGCAGCCAGGAAACTGAGCAGCAAAAAGGTATTGATTATTTTAACGAACATCATTTCTGGTTTTGGTTGATAATAAGCAGTAGTAGGCCCATTTAGACCTACCACCATCCTTCCTTATCGTTTCTTGAAATAATTAGTCATCCGTTTAGTAGGCCGGCTGTCTTTATAATCGAAAGTAGCCGTCATTTTAAGGGTACCATTTGACATGCGCGTCACAATCAAAGTTCTTTTTGCAACACTGGTATTAAAAATCGCACGATAACCGCTTCCATATTTCGACATACTGACCGTTCCCCAATCACAATCCTTTGGTGAGCAAGATCCCCAGGCTTTCATGCGCGTATTGTTACTAGAAATATTGATCTTCGTAATGTTTCTGGTTCTACTATCGGTATTGACCCAAAGGCCATTTAAAGAAGGAGGTGCTGCCTTACGCGTCCAACGACTTCCTCCGAATCCACTACCACTAACTTTTGAGATCGTATTGGTGCCCGTCACTTTCAAGCGCAATTTACCCTTGCCTTTCAAGTTACATTTTGCAACATCTACCCAATCCAAGGTTACGTTATCTCCAGACCGTGTTCCTACGGCCACGTTGGCAAAAGCGGGACGGCTACCTGTAAAATTCTGTTCTCCGAACCAGACTACTGTACTTCCAATTTGGCGCATGTAGTAAGTGCCATTGTCGTTGCCGGACCAAGCTCCATCGAGGTTGCTTTTTGAGGTAGAAGAGAAGCCAGCTGCTTTTTTCTTTGGTAAAGAAGTAGGTCGAGCTGTTTTATTCCAACGGGAACCACCGAAGCTACTCCCGGATACTTTTTTAATCACATTCCCGGTAGCAGAAACATTCAAGGTCAAAGAACCAGAGCCTTTAGCTTTTCCTTTAGGTACATCGTAAAACTGTCCTTTTAAGGTATTTCCAGTTAGTTTTCCTCTAAAAACGTTTGCCCAAGAACCATTTGGATGCTCTCCAAACCAATGGACTGTACTACCCACTTGACGCAAGTAATAATAGCCGTTGTCATTGGCTTTGTAGAAACCCGTAAGGTCTCTTTTTTGCACTTTATCCGCTTCTACCCAGATCGCACAGACACCAATATTATTGGTATTGTAGTGAATCCACATATAGCCATTCATACCCCAGCCAGTACCCCAGCTATTTTTAATCAACCAGGCATTTTTGCTATCATCCCAACCAACGATGGCCACACAATGGTTAATATTAGAGCCATTAGACGGTTGGTCAAAGAAGACACCAGAGCTATAAGCTTGGAAAGCACCCGTTACATTGACACAGGCAGAAATCGCACCGTATTGACAGATCGCTTGTTTGATTTGGGATACACTAGGACGGACTGTCCAATTATTAGAGGACGAAACATAGCCCCATTTGTAAGCTCCATAAGTTGTTGGAGGATTGCCAATGTTACAGCTACCATCCGCAGCATTATAAGGCATGCTCGCTTCCCGCTCTACTTTTTTGTTTTGGCCAACCATCCAGCCGAAGACATCACGTGGATCACCACCGCCACAGCTACCACCATCGGAGCAATTCAAAACATGCTGCTCTGAGACATCAGTTTGATTGGGCGTAGTGCCATTTTTACGTAAGTAGTTGATTTCGTAGGCAGCCATCGGTCCGAAGACCCAGCAACTACCACAGGCACCTTGATTTCGGACAGGCGTTACCTTACCACTAGCACGAGGGTCAAATTTTGAGCTTCCAGCGTTACAAACAGCGCTTCCAGCAACCTTTAGGTCCATACTAGGAGACGCTTTGGAAAACTGCTGGACTTGGCTGCTGAATTTAGAATTTAGCCGCGTATTCATCCGAGCACCGGCCAATTGACTGAGGTTGTAGTCCATAGCGGTGGTATAAGCCACCTGATACTTTAAGTTTTTAACCTTAATTTGCTGGCGCAAGCGACTCAAATCTTGTTTGACTTTTACATTCGCTCTTAATTCTCGGTTTTGGTAAAAAGGTTTGAGCTTCAAATCCTGAATCTTTTGAGCAGAAATTTCGCTGCTCATGAAAGTTAGGATGAAGCCGAAGACTAGGTACAATAGGTTTTTACAGTTCATGATAATGGTGAGTTTTTTTTAGAATGTGGTTGTTTATCACCTCTATGTGTACTCACTTTATAAAGTATGACCGCTTATGCTAATTTTTTTATTTTGAAAACTTGTGATGTAGTTGTTAAGGATTGGTCTTTAGCCCGGTAGTTTGCTATTTTTATGGGAAACATATAATTACTAATGATGATATTTAAGGCTGTAAAACTGATTCTAAGCACTGGATTTTTAATGCTGTTCTTAGCTTGTCAAGGGCCAAAAAATGCAGCATCAAATAAAAACAATCCTTTACCCATTGGTCAAATCGTTTTACAAACACCCAGTAATATTTGGGCCATTTTTCAAGATTCTAAGGGTAACTATTGGTTTGGCAGTAATGGTGGAGGCTTGTATTATTATGACCGGGACGTACTTGTACAGATCACCACAAAAGATGGCCTAATTGACCAGACCATTCGAGGTATTCAGGAAGGTCACTTAGGGAATATTTTTATTGAAACACCTAAAGGGGTAAGTAAATTTGATGGAAAATCATTTGAGACTTTAAACCCAATTATTGCCTCAGAAGATCAATGGAAATTAATGGCTAATGATCTATGGTTCAACTGTAATGGCAATGCCAATGATGTTTATCGATATGACGGAAATAAACTCTACCAACTAAGACTACCTAGAAAGGATTTAGAAACTACTCTAGGTATCAATGCAGTACATCAACGCTACAGCCCTTATACCGTATTTGGTATAGATAAAGATATAAGTGGAAATATTTGGTTCGGTACCGTAATCGCAGGTGCTTTTCGATACGATGGCACTTCTTTTTTATGGGTCGGTGAAAAAGAATTATCCAGATTGAAAGATGGCCGAGAACCAGGTGTTCGCTCTATGTTAGAAGATAAAAATGGCTATTTATGGTTGAGTAATTTTAAAAGTAAATATAAAATTGAGCCTGAGGGTGCTACCCCCTACGAAAAACTTCCAGCAATCGATCCAGCCAATGACTTATTAAAAGATAGAATCCCTTATTTTAATTCCGGCCTAAGAGATAAAGATGGGAATATTTGGATGACTACCTT
>CAXIDD010000487.1:0-4468 GCA_964021975.1 uncultured Saprospirales bacterium
GGTTTAACACCTGGCGATTATTATTTCTTAATTGAAAGTGATGCAACGAAGGTCATCCAGTTTATGTCTTTTTCAAAAAGGCATGGTATTCAAATAAATACGCAGCAGCAGCTGAATAACTAATCTATCAGCGGCTTCCAAATAGCACAAGAATTAACATTAACTAAGTTTGTCGGAGTAAGGTGGATTTTCGGATTCATCTTACTTTCCTTTTCGATAGCCGAAGTATATAGCAATCAATCAAAGCTATTTTATGGACTACAAGAAGAAATGGTATTGGAGTATTTTTTTAGTCATATCAGTCAATCTGACGGTTAGTGCTCAATATACGGATGCACCTGCCTCTCACCAGTTTGAGGTTTTCGAGCTGCCAGGAAATGAATTGGGTAACCATGTACAGACGATTGCCCAAGACTCTTTTGGCTTTATGTGGTTTGGCTCTCAGAATGGCTTGCACCGTTGGGATGGTTATGCTTTTAAGACTTATCTACATGACCCTGAAGATTCAGAAAGCATTGCATCAGATTATATCGAAAGTATTCATGTGGGTAGAGATGGAACGCTTTGGTTGGGTACCTGGGGAGAGGGCCTGGATCGCTTTGATTATAAAACCCAGACCTTCGAACATTTTAAATTTGATGTCAATAATCCGAATACGATTAGTAATGATTATATCTCTGATATCGTTGAGGATCATTTCGGTAATATATGGTTAGCAACCAATATGGGATTAGCAAGACTAGATCCGGCCACGGGGGTATTTAAACATTATATGCCAGATTCTTTACAAGCCAATAGTTTAAGTGATGTAAGATGTCGGGTTTTATACGTAGATAAATCTGATGAACTCTGGATTGGAACGGGCTACCCTTGGGAACTGGTTAATTCCGGCGGATTAAATCGATATCGCCCTGAAACAGATGATTTTGAGGTCTTTAGGCATGATGAACAGGATCCGCAAAGTATAGGGGATAATAAAATTGGTTCATTATTTGAAGATTCAAAAGGAAATTTTTGGGTTGGAACCTCTAATGCACAACTGTACCGAATGGATCGTGCGGCAGGTACTTTTTTAAATACAGGCCAGGACTCCAGTGTCTATGGCCAATTTTTACCTCCAGTAGAAGATGCTGCATTTGATCAGATCACTAAATTTATTTTTGAGGACCAAGATCAACGACTCTGGACGGGCGTTTGGCGTGGAGGTATCCGATATTTAGAACCCAATACAGGGTTTTCACGGACTTATTTTCATGATAAAAATGATGCTAAAAGTTTACCAGAACCCAATCCTTGGCAATTGTTCCAATCCAAAGATGGTACGATATGGGGCTCTACCGCGGGAATGGGTGCGCGGGTATTTAAATTAAAAAAACATCTCTTTAATTATTTCCGCTTGCCTTCAGACCAGCGGATTACAAGTTTTGCGGAAACAGAAGATAAAGAAATTCTTATTGGGACCTATGAGGATGGGATAAAGATTTTTTCTCCCCAGGATTTGAGGGTTAATACTTTAGATTTTAATGTTCCTTTGAAGCCAGCTCAATTAGAAGCTTTTATGAAAAATGAACCTGAACGGAGCTTTTTTCTAGAATCTTGGTTTAATTCGGTCACCAAAATTGTAGTAGATACGGATGGCTGGTACTGGCTACGACAACCGCTGAAGGGAGTCGTTCGAATTAATCCATCAAATGGGGACGTCCAACATTATACCCACCAAGCAAAGAACCCAAGAAGTATTGGAAAAGGATGGGTTTCAGATATTCATAAAGACCGCTATGGAAAGATTTGGATTATAACTTCTAATGGAGACTTACAGCTCTACCATAAAGAAAGTAATGATTTCCAGCGTTTTTCTTTTTATAAAGATAAGCCTCTTCAAACCCTAATGTTAGAAAGTGATGATGGTTCGTTTTATTTAGCAGGAAATTCTTTAGTAGCAGAAGACCATTTTATTATTCTGAATTCCTTTGATCCCCGCACTGGAAATTTTTCTAATATTCTAATGCCGGAAAGGGATGGAGTTTATGAAAACCCTTTGAATGAAAGTGTGATAAATATTCTGGAAGGAGCTGAAGGTAATATTTGGGTGAGCACGCATGAGCGCATCATAGCAATCGATAAAACCAATAAAAAAGTGATCCGAGAACTCAATGCCTTTGATTATGGTGCCAAGAGGTTACAAGGAATGGTCATTGACAAATTGGGCCGATTCTGGTTGGTAGGAGAACGTTTAATTTTATTTGATCATAGGGGAGATAGTGAAACCTGGTTCAAATCTGATTCTAATATTAAAGTGCATGCATCGGAGGAAATTATATTTATTGACCATCAAGGATATATATATTTAGGCGGACAAGGAGGTTTTATTCGCTTTGATCCTTTGACTATAGGGAGCCCTCAAGATACCTCACCTCCGCAATCCATTCTGACAGGCTTAGATTTATTAAATGAAGAAGAACGGAATGGGTTTCAATTTAATCCTGGCATAGAAAAAGTAACCTTGTCTTATAAGCAGAATGACTTCGAGCTCCGCTTTGCGGCCCTAGATTTTAATAAAACCAGTACCAACCGACATCAATTTAAGCTTGAGGGTTATGATGAAGACTGGCGCAATGCTGGACTAGAGCCAGCGGCTACTTATGTAAAAGTACCTCCGGGGACCTATACTTTTCGAGTCCGTGGTGCTGGTGAAAATGGAGATTGGGGCCCGCAACAAAGTTTAAAAATTCAAATCACTCCGCCGTGGTGGCAAACCAAACTTGCTTATGCACTATTTGGATTATCCTTTTTGGCTTTACTCTATGGAATTTATCGCTATCAACTGAATCGGAGCCTTGAACAGGCGGAAGCACTACGACTCAAAGAACTGGATGTAGTAAAAACCAAACTGTATACCAACATCACCCACGAATTTCGCACACCGCTAACAGTCATTTCAGGGATGGCTACTCAAATCAGAGAAAATCCAGAGCAGTGGTTTAATGAAGGCCTCCATATGATTGAGCGCAATAGTCATCGCTTATTAGAATTGGTGAATCAAATGTTGGATTTGAATAAACTAGAAAGTGGGAAACTACAATTATCACTTCAGCAAAACGACATGGTTTCTTTTCTGCAATACATTGTAGACAGTATTCATTCCTTGGCAGAAAATCGTAATATTCAGGTACACTTTTATGCTGAAGAAGATGAAATTTGGATGGATTATGACCCGGATAAAATCCAGCAAATTATCACTAATTTACTGACCAATGCCATTAAGTTTTCACCAGAAGGTGGGCATATTTATGTGACGGCAAAGATGGTAGAATCATCAACTATTACAACAGAGAATGCAGCTAAGAAACAGTTGCAAATTATCCTCCGAGATACCGGTACTGGAATTCCAGAAAATCAATTGCCTTTTATTTTTGACCGTTTTTATCAAGTAGATGATACTGCGACACGGAAAGTGGATGGCTCGGGTATTGGGCTTGCTCTTGTTAAAGAACTGGTAGGATTAATGAAGGGCACCATTAAGGTTAAAAGTAAAGAAAGGAAAGGGACAACCTTTAGTTTGCTGTTACCAATCGAACAAAAACATGCCTTGCAAGCTAAAGTTTTGTTGAAAGATCACTCACTTGCAGGCTTATCTCAGCAGGGAAATGAGGCCTTAGTTTCCATCCCCAAAGCTGCCTCTAAAGATAGCGTGGATTTGCCACAAGTCCTGGTGATCGAAGATCATTCGGATGTGGTTGCTTATATCGCTGCTTGCTTGCAGGGTGCTTATCGGGTTTTGGTTGCTAAAGACGGAGCAGAAGGTATTGAAATGGCGCTAGAGCACATTCCAGATTTAATTATTACGGATGTGATGATGCCCTATAAAAATGGATTTGAAGTTTGTCAGGTACTCAAAAATGAGGAGCGCAGTAGCCATATTCCTATTATTATGCTGACGGCAAAAGCAGATATTGAATCAAAGTTGGAAGGTTTTAATCAAGGAGCAGATGCCTACTTAGCTAAGCCATTTGATAAAAAAGAACTCTTGGTTCGAATTAAAAACTTATTGGAAGTTCGAAAGAAATTACAAATTTATTATCGTGGCTTAGCCACACCGGTGGTTACAGAGAATAATCAAAATACACCAAGCCCATTGCCAAATTTAGAAGATGCTTTTGTGAAAAAAGTAAATAAAATTATCGAAGAGTATTTAGATGACTTTGATTTTGATGTAGAAACACTTAGTAAGGCCGTCCACTTAAGTCATTCTCAACTTCATCGAAAAATTTCGGCTTTGACCGGACTTTCTGCTAATCGTTATATCCGACACATTCGCTTGCACAAAGCCAAGTTGTTGTTAGAAAACCCTGAAATCAGTATTACGGCCGTAGCTTTTGATACCGGATTTAGTGACCCTAGTTATTTTGGGCGTGTCTTTAAGAAGGCGTTTCGTGTGACACCTAAAGAATATCAAACACAGCAAAGT
>CAXIDD010000488.1:0-4462 GCA_964021975.1 uncultured Saprospirales bacterium
TTTGGCAAATCAAAAATCATGATTTATATTTTAGAAAGATTAGTCAATTGATTTTAAAGCGATATGAAATTACATATCTGAATCTGGCTCCGTTTCAAACCATTCTTTGGTCTTCTTGAAGATTTGTTCGTACCATTTATCACCAGCTTCCATAGCTATGGATGCTTCCAATTCTGGCTCTACCTCCGCTTCTGCTTCGGTTACTTCTTCAATTTTATGGGTTGCCCGATCTTCAATACCTTTCATCAAAAGACCAATCGCAGTTGCATAAATAGGGCTGCTCAAGGCTTCATTATAACCATGTGCCAAGTGCTCCACTGGAATACCAATGCGGGTACTCATCCCGGTCCGATACTCCGTCAGCTTTTCGATATTATTCAATAAAGCACCACCGCCAGTCAAGACGATACCGCCAATTAACTTACGATCATAACCAGAACGCTTGATTTCCCACATAACCCAATCGAGAATCTCTTCTACTCTTGCTTGGATAATACGTGCTAAGTTTTTCTCCGAAATCTCTTTGGCCTCCCGACCTCTAAGGCCTGGAATTGAAATAATGCGGTTATCGTAAACTTCTGAAGCCAAAGCAGATCCATACTTTACTTTCAATTTCTCTGCTTGAGGTGTCATCACCGTACATCCTTCCTTAATATCTTTAGTGATCACGTTACCACCAAAGGGAATAACCGCTGTATGGCGAATAATACCATCCTGGAAAATAGTAATGTCCGTAGTGCCACCACCTATATCAATTAGGGCTACTCCAGCTTCTTTTTCTTCGTTACTTAGCACAGCCATTGCGGAGGCAATAGGCTCTAAAGTCATGGTAGACACTTTTAGATTATTGCGCTCTACACAACGGAAAATATTATTCGAAGCAGTGATTTGTCCAGTTATGATGTGGAAATTAGCTTCCAAACGCACCCCTGACATTCCAATGGGATCAGTAATCCCTTGCTCGTTGTCAATGGTATATTCCTGTGGAATAACGTGCACGATTTTATCCCCTGGAGGTAAAACCAACTTGTACATATCCGAGATCAATCGATTAATATCTTCTTCATTGATTTCGTGAAGGTCATTCTCTCTGGTGAGAATACCTCGATGTTGCAAACTTTTAATGTGCTGGCCGGCAATACCAACATGAACTGTATCAAAAGTGATACCGGACGACTTCTGTGCATAAGTCGTTGCTTCTTGAATGGCATTGACCGTTTTCTCAATATTGGAGACTACGCCTCTCAATACGCCTTTTGAGTGTACCTTTGCGGCACCCAGGACTTCAATGCGACCATGTTGGTCTTTGCGTCCTGCGACAGCACAAACTTTGGTTGTCCCAATGTCTAATGCTACGATTACTTCTGATTTTTTTACTTTTTCTTCCATTTTCTCTAATTTTTAGCCCTTGAAAACAGCTTTGTTAAAAGCTTTTAGTTTAGTAGGTTATCGTGGGTTTTGTTATAAATCTATACTAGTACAGTAATTAGCTACAGACTACTTGACCTTTGAATTTAAGGTTGATTGTTCTGTATTTTCTCCATCCATTAACAGGTATCGCTCGGTCGTAAAAAGCACGTAGGTTGCGAAACTTTAGTTCCGTGTCCTTCAGTTTTCCAAAGATGATTTTTTGGTCTCCTACCATCGGTACAAAAACAAAGTCACCTGAATTGGTTACATAAACTTGCTCGATCATAGTTTGAAAAAACTCATCTTCCAGAATAAACTGAGTCAGGATAAAAAGATCCTTTAAGGTGTGTTTTTTACGTTCTTGGAAGTCCGGTACGTGGGGTGGAATATTTCCAGTCGCCACTAAAGTTCTCGTTGTAAAGTGCTTGGAAAGAGGCATTTTAAACCCTTCTCCGTCCAGGTAATAATTCAATCCATTTTTATCAATTATCCTCAAAATTGGCTCCCGCTGGATAATTCCAATTTTGATTACATTTGCTGCATCAATGTAGACATCGGCATCTTTTATAAAAGGCTCTTCTTCCAGTACTCGCTCAATGCGTTCGACATCAATATCTTTGATTGGCCTTTCATCAAAACGATAGCCAAAACTACGGTCTAAACTAAGGACCACATCTCCTTGCTGAATCAATAAGGTACTGTCTGCCAATGGCTCAATAGTAATATCCATGGTTTGGATAATACTGGTTTGCTTGTATTCAATCGCTGAAATGACAAGTACCCCGACTAGTAACAGCATAGCCGTCCAGCCTATTCTTTTTACTGCGCCTTGATAATCTTGTTGACTCATTGTTTTATTGTTCTGTTGAGACGCAATTCATTGCGTCTTTACTGTGTGTTTTTGTTGAGACGCAATTCATTGCGTCTTTACTGTGGTTTGTAGGTATCTTTTGATTTTGGGTACTAGAGTACTAATGTCTCCTGCACCTAGGCTTAGCAATACCTCTAATGATCTATTTTCTAATTCATTCATTGCATCTCCAAGGGATACTCGTTTTACTGTTTTATTTTTCATTTTCTGAACCAGCATATCGCTAGTTATACCTTCAATAGGTAGCTCTCTAGCAGGATAGATATCTAATAGTAATAATTCATCTAATTGATCCAGTGCTTGCGCAAAACCATCTGCAAAATCTCTAGTCCTACTATAGAGGTGTGGTTGAAAAATTCCGGTTATTTTTTTAGTTGGAAACAATGTTTTTGCTGCCTCAATAGCTGCATTCAATTCTGTAGGATGATGCGCATAGTCATCATAATAGGCTACTTGATCATCTCTATAAACCAATTCGAATCTGCGTTGAATGCCTTTAAAATTAGAAAGGCCTTCTCGGATTTTTTCTTTACTAATACCTAACTCTAGTGCTACATTAATAGCCAGAGTAGCGTTTTCAACGTTATGCTTTCCAGGCATGGTAAACTTCAAGCCCTTCATGGTCTGCTCTGGATTTTCATAATCAAAAACGAAGTAGCCATCTTCTACTCGAATATTTTTCGACTGATAGGTCCCCATATCCGCTCCAAATGTTTCGATAGCTGGATTACCATTAAAATAACTGGCAAAGTTCTTTTGGACCCATACTTTACCTTCCGGCTTTAGGCGGTCTACGAAGGCACCGAAGCCCGTTTCTAAAAGTGATTTTTCATCTCCATAAATATCCAGGTGATCTGCATCCATAGATAAGATACCCGCTAAATCTGGAGAAAGCTGCAAGAAAGAACGATCAAACTCATCTGCCTCAACAACCACCCAGTCTCCTTTACCAGCAATAAAATTAGAGCCATAATTCTGAGCAATTCCACCTAGGAAAGCCGTACAATCCAATCCACCGTGGCGCAGTAAATGAGCCGTAATAGAGGAGGTAGTTGTCTTTCCGTGCGTTCCAGCGATAGCAACCGTTTTCATTCCTCGGCTGATGATACCCAATACCTCCGCACGTTTTTTAATGGGGAAATTATGCTTACGAAAATATTGTAATTCCTGATGTTGACTTGGAACCGCCGGTGTATAGACGACTAAATCTACTCCCTGAGGAATCAATTCAGGAGCCTCATGGTAATGGATAGACATACCCTCTCGCTCCAGCTGTTGCGTGAGCGGGGTACTGGTGCGATCATAGCCATGTACCTTTACGCCTCTACCATTAAAGTAGCGAGCGAGAGCACTCATGCCTATTCCTCCAATACAAACAAAATAGATGGTATGAATATCTTTTAATTGCATATCAGTATCAGTATGTCAGATCAGGGCCAGTACTTGCTTTGCAATAGTTTGCGCAGCAGCTGGTTGAGCCAACTTTTTTATATTTTCTCTTAAATTATCTACATATGTTTCAGCTTCCAGGACTTCCTGGGCCTTTTTTATTATCATTTCTGGAGCATCTTTATCGGCAATTAAAACCGCCGCTTGTTGTGCTACCAATGCTTCTGCATTTTTAGTCTGATGATCCTCTGCCACATTGGGGGAAGGAATCAAAATTGCTGCTTGTCCTACTTGACAAAGCTCTGAAATGGTTCCAGCACCAGCACGACAAACGACGACATCCGCCACTGCATAAGCTAAATCCATTCGATCAACAAAAGGCAATAGCTGTACATTTGTCAATTGCGCTACGGGGCTATCTTTATATTGGTCATGGTAAAGTTTCCCTACCTGCCAAAGTATTTGTATTCCCGCTAAAGCTGCGATGCGATCCGTATTTGCGGCCATGGCTCGATTGATTGATGCTGCTCCTAGGCTTCCACCAAATACAAAAAGTGTTTTCTTGGTAGGATCTAAGTCAAAATGAGCATAGGCTACCTTTTTATCTACTTTCTGGTCAAAAAAGGAAGCTCTTACCGGGTTTCCAGTTTTGATAATTTTATCAGCTGGGAAAAACCGCTCCATTCCATCATAGGCCACACAAACTTTCTGGACTCTTTTGCCCAATAGTTTATTGGTTACTCCAGCATAGGAATTTTGTTCCTGAATTAAAGCTGGGATACCACTTCGAAC
>CAXIDD010000489.1:0-4462 GCA_964021975.1 uncultured Saprospirales bacterium
CTGGATACTTTGGATGGATAACAGGGTAGGGTAGAAGGTCACTTATTGGCGTTTCTAAGGTTAATTTTCCAGTTTCTATGGCTTTCATTAAACAGGTAGCGACCAAAGTTTTACTTATGGAGGCAATACATTGGACTGTGTGTTCGTCCATGATTTTTTGCTTGGCTATATCTGCATATCCAAATCCTTTTTGATAAAAAATGGTGTCCTTTGAAAAAATAGACACGGTAAATCCTGGTAAATACCCCAAATCTAAATAGGCATTTAATTCTTGATCTAGACTATCAACAAATGGAGTAGGAAACTGTACAAGCTTTGATTGGTGAGCGTTTTCCTGGGCTAAATTGTCGCACGAAAAGGAAAATAAGAAAAGAGATAAAATAAGTACAAATAGATTTTTCATTTCGTAGGATACTTTAATAGCAAGATGCTTATTAGTATCTGTTACCCTATGATATAAACAATTTTATTTTAAAAAATAAGACTAAAAGATAGCTGCTGAAATTCTCCTATTAACTCTCTTGAATTCCGTATCTTCGCAGCGATCTATAAACACAATAACTCAAACATGACTAGACAAAAAATAGTAGCTGGAAACTGGAAAATGAATAAATCGCTATCCGAAGGAACTGCATTAGCAGAGGCGATTAAAAATAAATTGGCCAACACAGAAGTACAGGTCATTATGTGTACGCCGTTTATACACCTGTCTGCGGTTGCTCCAATTGTAGCGGATACACCAAACTTATCGCTCGGTGCACAAAATTGCCACCAAAATGCCAGTGGTGCTTATACTGGAGAGATCTCAGCCCCGATGCTAGCTACCATGGGAGGCATTGACTATGTAATCCTTGGTCACTCAGAGCGTAGAGCTTACTTTCACGAGGACAACCAAATTTTGGCTGCGAAGGTAGATGCCGTACTGGAAAATAATTTAAAACCGATCTTTTGTTGTGGAGAGCCACTAGAAATTAGGGAAGCAGGCACACACGTAGCCTTGATCACCCAACAATTGGAGGAAGGCCTATTTCACCTTAGTCCGGAAGATTTTGCTAAAGTTGTGATCGCTTACGAACCGGTTTGGGCCATTGGTACTGGAGTAACAGCTAGCCCGGAGCAAGCGCAGGATATGCACGAAGCGATTCGTAAATTGATCGCTAATAAATACGGTGTAGATGCGGCAGCAGCCACCAGTATTCTATACGGAGGTAGTGTTAAGCCTGGGAATGCGAAAGAAATTTTCAGTAAACCTGATGTTGATGGTGGCTTGATTGGCGGTGCTTCTTTGAAGGTCGATGATTTTCTAGCTATCGTAGATAGTCACTAGCATAGTTGCTTAATTCAAACCGCTTCTTAAATGGTGAATGGACTTAGGTTTATTCACCATTTTTTAGTTTGAACCACCCAAGGCTGCCAAGAAAACCTAAGTAGGACTAGCTATCAAATATTTGGTGTTTTAAACCTTAACTATTATTTCTAAACCTAAAAAACTAAATACATCAAATCTTATTTCTATATTCCGCCATGAAGCGAATGATAAACTTGACCTTACTCCTTTTAACAATTGCTATCCTCCCTGGTTTTGCAAAAACAGAACAGGTGGGTTTTGAGATACTCATGAAAGGAAAATCCATTGGAAACATCAAAGCGCAGCGGATAATCAACCAGGATAAAACTGTGTATAAAGTGACTTCTAAAGCAAGTTTCAGAGTAATCGTTAAATACGTACGGGAAACGATTGCTGAAGTTATTTTCTCTGGTGGTAAAATCCAGTTGTCTGATGCCAAACAAATTATGAATCAACAATTGAAGGAGCATCGGGTAACAGAATGGAATGGAGCAACTTACGCTTGTAAACAAGGCAAAAGTGCCCCACAAGCCAGTTTTAAAAAACCGATCAAGCTCTGCACTAGTATGTTGTATTTTCAGGAGCCAGTAGGGCAGGCCTTTATTTTCGCAGAAAATTACCAGGAACTTTGTCCGGTGGAATTAATCCAGCCAGGTGTCTACAAAGTAACTTTGCCACAAGGAAAAATTAACCATTACATTTATAAAAATGGTCAACTAGAAGAAATTAAAGTCTTCCGTACGATGGTTAACCTAGTTTTTAAGCGGACTGCTTAATTAATGTCCTTTCATAGCTTCCCGAGCGATTACAATCTTTTGGATTTCGCTGGTACCTTCACCAATCGTACACAGCTTAGCATCTCGGTAGAATTTTTCGACCGGGAAATCTTTTACGTAACCATATCCACCATGAATTTGCACGGAATCAGTAGCTACTTCCACTGCGGTTTCAGAAGCGAAATATTTAGCCATCGCCGATATTTTGGTTACTTTTTCACCACGGTCCTTGAGGTCTCCTGACTTCCGAGTCAACAGTTCAGCGGCTTCAATTTTGGTGGCCATGTCTGCAAGTTTGAAGCTGATACCTTGAAAGCGGGCAATGGGTTTGCCAAACTGCTCTCTTTCCTGCGCATATTTGATAGAGGCTTCATAGGCTCCTTTTGCTATCCCAAGGGAAAGCGCAGCGATAGAAATACGGCCACCATCCAGAATCTTCATCGATTGGATAAAGCCTTCGCCAAGTTCGCCAAGCATTTGACTTTTATGTACTCTACAATTATCGAAGATCATCTCAGCGGTTTCGGAAGCCCGCATCCCTAATTTGTTTTCTTTCTTGCCGCCACTAAAGCCAGGTGTGCCCCTTTCTACTACAAACGCAGTCATACCATGACTGTCTAATAGTTCGCCGGTACGAGCAATCACAACTGCTACGTCTCCCGATTTACCATGGGTAATAAAGTTTTTGGTACCATTTAAGATGTAGTGGTCTCCATCTTGCTCTGCCACACATTTCATCCGACCTGCATCTGATCCAGTGTTCGGTTCAGTCAAACCCCAGGCACCTAACCATTCTCCGGTGGCAAGTTTAGGCAAGTATTGTTGCTTTTGAACTTCATTACCAAACATTAGGATATGATTGGTACAAAGAGAGTTGTGTGCAGCCAACGATAGGCCTACGGAGCCACAGACTTTAGCAACTTCCTCAATAATAGTAATGTATTCTGCATATCCTAATCCGGTACCCTGGTACTTTTCAGGTACAAGTACCCCCATGAATCCGAATTCTCCCATTTTATGGAATAAATCCCGTGGGAAGTATTGAGCTTCATCCCATTCTAATACATTTGGTTTAATATAAGTTTGGGCAAAATCTTTCGCACTCTCTCGTATGAGTTGTAAGTTGTCAATCGCAGATATATCCATGGTTTTATTTTTGAGCTTGTAAAAATAGCTGCTTAGAATTCGTAAATAAACTATTTTCAGATGACTACTATATAATAACTCTAAGGTTTGAGGAAGGTTTAATCTTTAGTGCTAAATCTTAGATTCAAATAGCTGCTTAAAGTAAGTGGTAGAAAATTAGTTTATCGATCCGTATTTGTTTGAGTGATGGCCGGTCTGTTATCAAAGTTTAGTAGCTTGCGCATTTTATGGTAAATGGCGGTATTTTCATATATTCCTTTAAAATTCTCAGCACCTGGACCGTAGGCATAAACAGGAACTAAAGTGGCGGTATGTCCGTTAGTCGTAAATTCTGTTTTTAGCTCTCCAATTTCAGAGCCTGGATTAATAGCCAATCCACCGGTCTCATGGTCTGCAGTCACAATAACTAAGGTGTTACCGTCAGATTTTGCAAAATTGAGTACTTCACCGATCGCTCGATCAAAATCCAAGGTTTCAGCTATCATAAGATCTGCTTGATTTCCATGACCTGCCCAATCAATTTGAGATCCTTCAATCATTAGAAAGAAACCATTTTCTTTGGCTCGGCCCTTTAAATATCTAGGGGCTATTCTACTGGCATAGGGTAGATAGCTGCGCCCCGCTGTAACCGGAACGGGATGCCGGTCTGCGGTAAAATGTGCAATTTTGTTATTGGGGCTGTAACTTAGTTGTTGTAGCTCCTTAGTCAGGTAATCGGAAACAACATATCCTTTTTGTTTTAATTCTTCGTACAGATTCCTATTGTCCATTTCTCGGCGATCGAAGTATTTTTTTCCACCTCCAATTAAAAGATCAATGTCCAATTTTAGTAAATCAGCAGCGATTTGCTCATGCATTACTCGAATGGGCTGGTGTGCAAAAAAGGCAGCAGGCGTGGCATGTACAATAAAAGCCGTAGCGACCAATCCAGTTGCCAAACCTTTTTCCTCTGCCTCTTCAATAATATTGCCTTGTGGAATGGTATCAATATTCATTCCGATAGAGCCATTGTACGTTTTGATTCCGCAAGCAAAAGCAGTAGCGCCGGCAGCAGAATCTGTAATCAACTCTCCAGCAGCATAAGACTTGTGAAATCCAATGTGTTGGAATCGTTCTAAATTCATTGACCTTTTGGTGGAATATAAAGCTGCACTAACTTGAGTTAAGCCCATTCCATCTCCAATCATCAAAA
>CAXIDD010000490.1:0-4451 GCA_964021975.1 uncultured Saprospirales bacterium
TAATCGCAACGGTAATTTGAGAAGAACCTCGATTGCCAAGCGTACGCCAAGCATCAAAAACTTTACAATCTGCACCACTCCGCAATCTTGCTCCTACACCTGGGATTTGTCCTCGGTTTTGTAGATGCCATTGCTGGTTGATCAGGTGATCATTAGGGACCAAGCTGTATTCATCCAATATGATATCGATATCTGGTTCTGCAATCTTCACCAACATAGATTTTTGCAGGGCCTCCGCTACCTTAATGGGATTGGGTGAATCCGGCGTTACTTCTGCGATCACAATATAAGGCGTTCGTCTTTCCAGCAACTTTAGGGCAAATTCATCGAGGGCAAGTTCTTGCTCCCCTTCACTTACGCCTTCTTCAAAAGTGATGCAAAGTTCTCCGGTTGGTACAAGAGGGGTATCACTTCCCTCTGCATAATAGACATGTGTACCAAGGTCCACAACTGGCTCTGCTCTGACTTCATCCAATTGCTCGTCTACTGACTTGGATGCTTCTTTCAGGGTGACCAACTTGAACCCACCGAAGTCGTTGCGTAACTCTTCCTCAATAAAAGCAGGGTCAGTCGCGCCTCTTGTCGGCTTTAACTTAAGACCCACCAATTTTTGACTTTTGATTAAACGGACCGGACCTTGATCCCGGTTGATGAGGTATTTTGCCATAGTTCCTGGTGCTCTTGAAGGTTATAGTAGTAGTGCCAAACGATGCGTTTAGCAACTGTTAATATGGCTAAAATAAGTTGAAAGATCAAAAGAAGCGCTGTCAAGTGTTCTAAAAAGTGAAGAAAAGTTGTGTTTTGTATGAAAATGTAAATTTTTTTTACAAAACTGTTCACCAATTAACTTATCAAACCTTCTGAAAGAAGGATTTTTAGCCAATAATTATTGTGTGTAAAACTTATTTCACTGTAGAAATATTTTTAATCACAAAAATAAAAAATCCATTTTGGATGAGATTAAGACTAATAAAAGTCCTTTTCAAATCCAAAATGGATCCAGTAAATAAATAAGCTAAGCTTATAACTTAAGCTCTTTCTTCGCGGAATTTATTTTTGTACAATTTTTGTAGCTTTTTACGAGCGAAGAAAATCCTACTTTTAATCGTACCTAATGGAGAATCTAACTCCTCTGCTATTTCCTCATATTTATAGCCATAATAAGCCATCATAAAAGGACGCTTGAACTCCTCAGGAAGGCTATCAACCATAGCGTATAGCTCGCCAAAGGCTACACTAGACTCTCCTTCGTTAACAACCGTTTGACCACCAGAGTTGATGTAATAATTATTAGGTGTCTGATCAATAATCATATTACGGCGCATTTTCTTACGATAGTTATTGATGAAAATGTTGCGCATAATAGTGACGGCCCAAGCTTTAAAATTGGTGCCTTGCTTATATTTTTCAGCATTCGTGATAATACGTACTGCTGTATCTTGATAAAGATCTTCAGCATCTACACTATTGCCCGTAAGCTTTAAGGAGAAAGCACGTAAAGAACTACTGATTTTGTCCAGTTGTTCCTGCATTTGATTTTGCATTGCGTAGATCATATGTGGTGATTTATTAGAAATTTTGTAATTATTTTTTACAAATTTAAGTGTATATACATTTAAATGCAAGTTTTTTTTACTTTATACCTTACTATTTCCTCATAAATGTAGTAGAGTTGACAATATGCTGACGATCTCTTAATTTATGTTAAAATTTTTAACAGGTCTGAACTAAGCGAGGGCTTCTGGTGTATATTATAACGTAAGGACAATTGATACTTATATAGTTGCCTTTCTTTTTATAGCAGGAAAAGATGATTGGATATGGATATTGCTAATAAGAATTACAAACAATCTTATTTGTCTTCTAACCTTCGTTGGTTGCGAAAACAAAAAAAGTGGAGCCAAGAAGAGTTAGCTTCTAAGGTAGATTTGAATCGTGGGAATATCGCTTCTTATGAAAATGGAACTGCGGAGCCCAAGATTTGCAATTTGCTCAAAATGGCAAAGTTGTTTAGTGTCAACCTTATCTGTTTGGTACAAAGAGACCTTGGGGTTGATAATGAGGCCGCCGATATTGCTGTTCCCACCGCCGGAGCGACACCCATTGTCCATGATATGAATGTTTATGTAGATCGTGCCAAAGAATTGCAACGCGTTATGGATGGTCTCAATATTTGTTGCCGCTATAAAGTAAAAATGATGGATGGTAACCTCCCCAAAGAGATGCAGTTGGTCGCTTTACATTTTGAGGAGCTTTACGAAACTGCGCAAACCTTACTTGAACAACACCTTGCCTTATTAGAGGATATTAGCATTCCAGATGCTCCAAAGACCCAAAAAATTTAAACCATTAAATTTTATTTACCTACCTTATCCTTAACAAAGTCAAGTTTTAACAAATTGAAACTTGACTTATGTGAAAAAAATCTATTTATTTGTTGTAGAGATTAAAACCGAATACTTGGTGGACATTATTTTTCCATCCAATATATTCAAGAGCAAGGCTTATTTACCTACCATTCTAATTTTTTATCCCAACATTCAGATTTCTGATGCTGCCCCTTCAGGTATACCTAATAGGGTTTAGCTAGAGATGGTCTGATTTTATTGAACATATCCAAAATAAGCCGATCATGAAAAACATGAAATTGACCTGCTGCCTTTTGCTGGCAGCCATTACTGTATTTGCTAAAAACGATCCTTCCTCTTTTCAAACTTCTACCATTAAAGCCGGCGTTACCAGTGCGGCACATGCTCAAAAACTTTTGATGGCCCATTTTGTGGCAGATTGGTGTATGCCCAGCCGCTGGATGGAAGAACATGCCTTCAATCATCCTGAGGTAGCTCGTCTTTTAAAAGAAGATTACCTACCCATCAAAGTTGACATTGACCAGGCTGCTGGCTTTCTGGATAAAGAACAGTATCAGGTAGAAACTTTACCTACCATTCTAATCTTCAGTGCTTCCGGTAGATTATTGGAACGAATAGAAGGCATTACCGATCCTGAAGAGCTGCGCCAATACTTGAATAAGCACAATCAAGGTCTCCACAAACAAGTACCTGCTCATTTGTTACATAAACAAAAAAAGACTACGCCTTTAATTGATTTGTCCCATTTGAATCGACCGGCCTTTGAACAACCTACCTCGTCTACAAGTCCTACAAAAACATCAATGGTGATCAGTACGCCTAATTTACCAATGACTCTAGAAGAAGTTTTTGGGCCATCAGCCTCCCTACAAACTGTCAACCCAACAGCTGTGCCAGTTGCCCAACCTAGTCATCAAGTATATGGTATAGAAGTAGCCACACTCAAGCAATACGGCGCGGTAATCAAGTATGTCAGGTCTTTAGAAAAGCGGGTCAATAATAAAGTTTTCATCTTACTAAGTCGAGAGCAGGGTGAAAAAGCGTATCATGTTATTGTGGGAAAAGTCAACAGTAGGCAAGCTGCATTTAATTTACGAAGTCGCTTATTGGCTTATAATATTAGAGGCGTAGTAAAAATTTTGGATACCCTTTAAAATGAAATGCCTCTCATTGTTTTTGTTATTGTAAGAGTAGAATGTAATTTTGCGCGCCCGATTAGCGTTAGTGAAACGTCACTTTATTTTTTGGAACGGTAGGCTCAATTAGAAAAACGGGATTATAAGTAAAATTAAAAGAATAAGTTGAGCCACAGGGACTTCAATTATCGTCAAAACAAATCTTTCAAAACGGAACAATGGTTAAGAATTTTTCTGCACTCTTAGCAATCGTATTTTTTGCCTTTAACCTCCAGGCCCAAACGCCTGGAAATATGCGCCTAGAAGGAACCGCTTCTTTACGATCTGCCTTTTGTGGTTACCAAGCACCGACCATCAACCTAGCCGATGGCAATGGTAATACCATTCTAGATTCGATTATTTATCTGCCTTTCGCTGATTCTATCAATATTACGGCCAATTCAGACTTCCGGTTTGATGGAGACCCTAACGGCGCTACGGATCCGGGGATTATGTATTTAATATATGATTGTGCCCCAAGTGTGGACAGTACCACCTTAGTTGATATTTCTGGAGATATGTGTCGTTTTACAAGGGATACTTTTTTCTTTTCAGATGGTACATTCTTAGAAAGAACGGATAGTTTTTGGGTATCTACTACTGGAGATCGCTTTGGAAATATCACTTTTACTAATGATGGTAGTATCCAAACTGGGTTTGGAGCTGGGAATCCGTTCCAGTTGTGGTTTGCACCGGCTACTGTTGACAATTTTGCTACAAGAAGCTATGAAAACGGAGGTAATTGTGTTGACGTTGCTACCGATCAAGCTTTTAGTGTGGTTTACTTAAACGAAATCAGCCTGATCAGTTCTACCAATAACACAGACGGTGTAGGCTGTAGTGGATCTTTTATACTAGATGGTGGTATGCCAGAATTCGATCCCAATAGTGCCTATACCATAAGTAT
>CAXIDD010000491.1:0-4421 GCA_964021975.1 uncultured Saprospirales bacterium
TTTCATGACGTACTTTATTATCGCTGTTATACTTCATATGGTAAAGCAGGTTCATTTCTGCGGTTTTGGCTGCGGTGCCCCTATTTTTGTAATCATCTAGTAGTGATTCTGGCTCAGGGAAGGTCTTTTTAACATATTCATTAAACTTATCAGCTCTAGGCCACCAGTTACGGTGTGGAGCTTTATGTAAATACATCAACATAAATGGCTTTTCGGCATCTCGTTTTTTATCCAGCCAATTGAGGGTGAGGTCTGTAATAACATCCGTTACATAGCCCATGATGGTGGTATCACCCCTTGGGGTGATGAAATCTGGATGGATGTATTCTCCTTGCCCCGGTAAAATCATAAAATCATCCACCCCTTTAGGGTTATTGCCAAAGTGGAGTTTCCCAAACATAGCAGTTTGATAGCCTGCTTTTTGGAACAATTGCGGGAAGGTGACCTGCGTAGTATCAAAAGGCGTCAGGTTATCAATTTTACCATTGATATGCGTGTGTTTTCCAGTTAGAATGGTCGCTCTTGAAGGCGCACAAATGGAGTTGGTAACCGAGGCATTGGTAAATAGGATGCCCTCCTTTGCTAATCTGTCTATGTTAGGGGTATGAATCAAATGATCGCTATAAGCACTAATCGCTTGATAGGCATGATCATCCGACATGATGAAGAGAATATTCGGAGGAGCCGCACTTTTCTGTAATCTGTTTTTCTTGTTCGCACACGATGATAGTTGGATTAACAATCCTAAGAGCATCAATAAGCACACTACTTTTGTTTGATTCATAATCCTAGATCATTTTTTTTGTTCCCCAAGAACAATGACTGCCTTTTGATAGGGTTTTTCTAATTTGAAATTGACTTGGGTAGGGTTGATTCTATTGATGACACCAACTCTTTTTCTATTTAGTTCTCCTTCTTGGTAATATTCAATGTATTTTGGATTCAGGCCTATAGGAATACTGACTACCACTGGGCGGTCATTTTGGACAAGAAGGAGGTTGTTTTTTCTTTCAATACTTACAGAAGCAGCCTCATCGCTACTGATGATACTCCAGTCTCCATTAATATACCTGGTGAAACCTGAGGCAAAAATATATTTTAATTGATCTCCTGAGGTTCTTTGGATGGCCAAAAGTCCTTTTAAGTAAAATTGGTCTTTCTCAGCAATATCATTTACAGAAGTAGTTGCAATAATTTGATCCTCCGTTATTTCATCGCTGTGTTTGACCTGGATAATCTGAGCATGATTATTTGATCCTAATTTATTAAAATCCACGCTTGAAATAATGGGGTTTTTTTCCTCAAAATAAGGATTAAAAATACATACAAATGGATCCCTCCATGCTTCCTGTTCTTTTCTGATGACAAGTGTGGGGATGCTTTGCCCAAGCACTTCTACAGGAGCAGTTCCGCTATTTATTGCTCGAGAATTCGGAGCCATTGCTGAAAAGAAGTGTTGATTTGTTCCTCCTTTTATCCAGATCTTCATCAGGTTATCTTCCTGACCTGCACTTTTTAATTTGAAAATAGCTTTAAGACTTTTGTTATAAGAAAGCTTTTGTTTGTTCGATAGATAGTCGTAGGCTTTCATATCTCCATGATTGGTACCCAGCTCATCTGTGGACTTAAGTATTAAAGGAGCATCCTGCTCATCTAGGAAAGTGAGTGATTGCCCCAGGTTATGGTAGAAGTAATCGTGTGTTTGAGGGCCTGAATCTTGTTTCTTTGATCTGAAAATATCAAGGACATACCCATTGCCGAGCTCAGAATTTATTATGGCGGTCAATCTTTGTTGGTCAGATAAAGTTTTGGGTTCTACGAAGGATACCTTTGAAAAGGAAATTTGATTAAAAATCGGGCTGCTTTGTTCCTTTTTGGGGAAATGGTTATCCAAACTGAAAGGGTGATAGCTTCGCATTGCCTGATAGGTAGAAATACCATCTACAACTACGGTGTTATGAGCCGGAAATTGGGAATAATAATCAAGGTGATCGTCATGCCAATAACTAGGGCCTTTGCCCATATCAGGCCCCAATACATAGTTATTAGCGTACAATTCCATAGCAATACCATTGGCATGTGCATGATTGCCTAAGGAACCAACAGTCGATACCATGATTGCATTTTCATTAACACCCATACGCTGAATAAACATACTTACATTTGGCGCATAAAAGCTTGGCGTTGTCTGTTTGGCCAGCAATTGCTCAAAGCTTAATGCTGGCGTCTCTTTTAGGTGGTCTACGTAGAAAAATAACTCGAATAGACCTTTTCCGGTTTTTCTTTCTTTTAGACTACTCTTAAGCATTCCTGAGAGCAGAAGTTCCTTTTCCTCATCATTGTACTTTCTATAATTGGAGATCAATAATTCAAAATTCTCTGAGGGGATGGAGCCATGCCCAGAGTCTCCAAAACCTACGGTACGACCACTAGGAAATAAATACTGAAAAGCTGCAAAAGAAGCTTTCTCAACAATTGGATAGTTTTTAAATTCATTAATATTGGTCACCTGATCCAGCAAGGTGAGAATACGAAGTAGGGTGGTGGTTACATGTATGGAATAGGATGGGGATTCAGGCCATATACCGTTCTCCTGATCATATTCCATAATAGATTCTTTCAGGGCAATTTGTCGTTCACTAGTGTGGTCAAAAGTTTGCTGAAGGTAATATTCTTGTCCTTTACCATTTTGATAATTACTATTTTCGTCTAATATCAAAGCGATATAAGTTAGAAACCGGGCCTGAAAAAAGTTCCAGTTATTATTGGGTACTCCATTTTTGATTATTTGATCTGCCCACTTCTGGAAAACGGCTACAGATAGGTTTAGGTCATAGTTGTTTTTATTAAAATAATGGAATAAGAAATCATAGGTAGTGGCGAGTGGAATGAGAATGCCTTCATGAATGACTTCAAAAGTAGCTAGACCAGATAGTCTTTGTTGGTTGGTGTTGTCAAGATCTAATGGAGCCTCCCGGTGGTACATGCCTTTCATGTACGTGTCATAAACTGGAGCAGCAAATGCAGCATATTTTTCATCACCAGTCAGCCAATATAGAAAGGCAGCATCAGCCACCAAGTTCATGATCCGTTCATTGGTTTTTTCAATGAGGTGGCCCGTTTTAGAAGGATGGACCCACTCTTTTTCCCCAGTCGATTTATTTCGAAGGAATAGTCCTCTTTCATCATCCAAATAAGGTTCTATTTCTTCCAATGGGAGTGACCTATAGTCTGTGGCCCAATCCCTGGAGCCTGAAAACCGAACCGTAGGAGAAGGAGCATTACCTTCCGAATGCGAAAATTTACCACCTTTTAGAAAGACCTTACTGTGCTTGGTTTTCCAGTTCATTTGTAGCCTTGAGACCAACCAGTTTGGGTCATTGGCACATAGCTTTAAATATTTTTCAAGGTTTTTTTTCTTGTTGTTAATGATATTTTCTTTCCAAGCTACCTGTTCTACTGATTGAAGGAATTCTGCTTTTGCTTCATTGCTTATATATATCCGGGGATGCTCCGCTCCAGTAGCAGCTATTAAGCTTACATTAAAGGGTATAAGCGTAAAACAAAGTAGGATGGAAAGAAACTTCATAGTTATTTGATTATGAGACGATTAGTTTTTTATAAATTAATCTTCTAATTCTATTTTAATTACCGTTGCTACCTCATCTGGTGCTGACTTTGGGAGCATTATAGTAGCGGAACCTGATTCGACTTCCAATTGACCAGATGGGCTCGCTAGCAAAGAAGCACTTTTAATCTTTACTGCTGGATTAAGTTCTAGTTTGCCATCTTCCGGCCAGTCGAAAACATGTGCAAATAGAATACCTGGTTTGCTGGTATATCTGCCCCATTCCGGACGATCATAAGGACTAGCTTTGGCACCGTAGATAGACTCTCCATTGGCTTTGGTCCAGACGCCCATAGCTGCGAGGCGTTCAATACTTTCTTGCGGGAAGAGTCCTTGGCCATCAGGTCCAACGTTGAGCAGGAAGTTTCCACCTTTGGATACAATGTCTACTAGGTTTTGAATGAGCTTTTTGCTGCTCTTCCATTTGGTATCTGAAGGTTTATAACCCCAAGAACCATTCATAGTCATACAGGATTCCCAATCAGAATCAATCCCTGTAGCTGGAATTTCCTGTTCTGGCGTTCCAAAGTCTCCCGCAAATTCTCCTTCTTTGTCCATGCCTTCCATTCCCATGCGTCCTTTGTCTACCCGATTATTAACAATAGCATCAGGCTTGATATCGAGAATCATATTGTATAATTCCTTACCCATTTCAGTGGTGTAATCAGGAATCCAATCCCCATCAAACCAGACTACGTCGACATCGTATTTAGTCAACAACTCTCTGACTTGCGGTTTTAAATAGTTTTCATAATATTCTGGGAACTCTGGATTGAATACGGTAGAGTCTCGT
>CAXIDD010000492.1:0-4407 GCA_964021975.1 uncultured Saprospirales bacterium
TTCAAAGGTATGTCCGTTTGTACAGCGAAAATCAAATACTTTGATCATCAGCAGATAGCTCTTCGTAATTTTTATTAAAGCCTTGGGAAGCTAGTGCATATAGTGCTTCATTGGTTTTAAAAAACTGTTCGGCTTGGCTATCTTGGTAAAATTCATTCAATAATACCAAAAACTTGGTCGCTCGTTTTTCCCCCCAACGAGCTTCTGGAAAAGTAGCTGAAAAAGGTTGGAGTGCCTCCATATGTGGCGGCTCGGTAATACTGATCGCCATCGACATGACTGCATCGTAGCCAACACCTCTTTTCCGTACTTTTTTCTTGACATATTTTATTAGTGCGTGGTCTTTATGAGGGCCAAAGTGGGCTTCAATTTTATCTACATATTTAGGAAAACGATTGGCGGTATATTCTTGCGCCTCTGCTAATCTAAATACGATGCTCATCAATTCCACCCGTTGGTCTACTTGTGGTGGCGTAATCCCTGGTTTTTGACACCAAAGCATACTAGGAATTAAGCATAGGAATAATACCAGTTGTTTCATCGGGTTGATTTTTGGTGGCGACACTGCGCAGTAATGTTATTAGAAGCTAACGCTTAAACTTATCTTCATAATCTTTTAACGTAGCCATAATACCAAAAAAGGCATCTACTCCTTCTTGGCTGTTAATATCTGTATTCAATATCATATAAGATCCACGGGCCGTTTGAGGATTGAAAAACAATAAAGAAGCCGTACCTGGGTCACCACCACTATGGCCATAACTTCCAAGGCCATTAATACCCATGAAGATTCCCATATCATATTCGTCGTTAAAAGCAGCAGCTTCCGAACGGCCTTCTTCAAAAACGGTATCAGCAAGACTTGCTTTAAAATAGGTTTCATAGGAAGCTTTAGACAATAAGGTGCCTGCTCCATTTTTAGCCTTAATTAATTCTGTAAGGTACTTGGCCATATCCTGGGCAGAAGCCCGCATTCCGCCATCCGGATAGGTGATTAGGCCATACCTTGGGAAAGGTTTCCCTTCTGGAGTATAGTTTCGAGTATGCTTAGCTAGATCAATTTGCTCAAAAGACCAGCCAGAATCATTCATCTTCAGTGGCCCTAGAATATGCTTTCTGGTAAAAGCATCAAAAGGTTCTTTCGCAGCTACCTCTAATACATAAGCAGCAAGAGTAGCTGCTACATTACTATAGTCAAATTGTGCTCCAGGCTGTTTTTCTAAGAAATTTTCTTGGCCGTAAAACTCACCACCTTCGGTCAAGTATTTTTCTAGGAATGCTCCAATTGATGTTTTATCAGAAAGCTGATTAAAAGCTTCATCCACCTCATAAATACTTGTATCTGGATCAACTTCTTCTAGTACATAGGACTTGTCATAAAAGTCGGAATCTACAATGCCCGAAGTATGATTGGTCAAATGCCGGATAGTGATTGTTTCCTCTGGGAAATTCGGGTTAACCACCTTAAATGGTAAATACTGATTGATGGGATCATCTAAATTCAATAAACCCATCTCTTGAGCTTTTAAAAGAGATATTCCGATAAAAGTCTTAGATATGGAGGCGATATTCTGTACGGTTTCCTGGTTATAAGCCATTTGATCAGCTACGTTCGCAAATCCAAATCCCTTGGTATAAAGCGTTCCTTGTTCATCAGCAATAGCTACCGAAAAGCCTTTAAAGTACCCTTGTTGGTACCACTCTTCCAGTACTTGAGTCAGGCTGTCTTGATACAACTGATTTTGATTGTCGTTATCAGTCATTTGGTCAGGAGAAGTATTGTTAGAACAGTTGGTAAAACATAAAAGAGTCAAAAAAGAGAATAACAGAATGCGCATGTGTTTATTTTTTAATCAGAATATTATTTCAAAGTTGTTGTCGGATGATGTTTTCATTTATAAGATGCAGAAAAGTAGACAGGTACCCTATGCCGCTATTTAAATCAATTCAATTCCATGAAAAGTCAGCCATTTCCACAATTGTCGAAATCAAAAAGGGTGACCTTTCGCTTGGAATCTATACGCATATTATCGTACCAGATATCGAGGTGAATTTTACCTTTTGGTAGTAAATCAAGGTCTGTTTTATGAAAAGTAGCTTGTATGGCATGCTGTCCTTTTGTAAATACTGAACGGCTGGTAATTTTGAAGGGAAACGTTTTTTAATTTCTTGTAAAGACCAATGTACTAAAGTATCCAGATGATAAGTCTTTCTGTGCGTGAAAAATTGATCTTTAGAAACTAAATGCATATCTGCAATTCGCTTTCCAATTTGATGCGTAAGCTCCACTTCAGGATTGGCTAAGTAAAACCCTTTGGCAAAAGAAAATAGTACGGCTATTCGCTCACCTTCTGAAGCCTTAAGTTTATTTAAATAACCATTTAAATTATTGATAATTGGATAAGCAACTGCTTGTCCTTTTTCTTTTAACTGTAGGATGAAATCCAATTCTTCTTGAATCTCTTCTTGGCTGCGCCATTGGAAAGAATAGATCCGCAATATGTATTTTTTGCTATTTGTTTCTACCAGATAATGGTGATTGATTCCAGCTCGAATCAAAGTACAATTAGGCTTATGCTAAAAAACATAGGTTTGCTGTAACCAAGACGCTAAATGGACTGCGGAAAGGATAGAACTTGAACTAGGGAAGCTTGACATGAATTATTTTTCTTCCGCCAAAGTAAGAAAAGATTCAATCATAGACCGAGCCATTTGCTCTTTGAGTTGCGCATAGCGCTTGCGATCTTGCAAGGCGAATTGGGCTATTTTAAATTTTAGCTGCTGGTACTGATCTCTTGCTTTTGTGTTTTTTCGGAGATAATCCCTGAAAAGTAAATGTCGTTTTAGTTCTTGACTAGTTACCGGACAGACATATAAATGATGCGGTATTTGATCTAAAATCGGATGTAATTTTGAAGAGCGTCTTTTAAAGACCTCCCGATCTTGAATTCCCTGATCTCCATTATGAAAATACCCAATTGTTTCTAGGGAAGACTTAATGTCCACAAAATGAATGGAGCCCTCAAGAACAATATCTATATCAATGATAGGTTTGGCAGCTAAGCCAGGAACAGCAGTACTTCCAATATGCTCAATTCTAATATCATTAGGCATCATTGCGGCCTGCAAAATTGCGGAGATTTGCTGAAATTGAGCAGGCCAATAATCTTGGTATCCTTGAATGAGCATGGTACGTTTTTAAAACAATCCTGTTATTTGGCCATCATCATCAATGTCAATATGTTCCGCAGCAGGTACAGCAGGAAGCCCAGGCATCCGCATCATATCTCCGGTAATTGGAATGAGAAAGCCAGCTCCCGCGGCAATTTCGATCTCTCGGACATTAATCGTAAACCCACTTGGCCGACCAATTTTCTTTGGATCATCACTTAGCGACTTTTGCGTTTTAGCAACACAAATGGCCAAATGTTCTAAGCCTAGGCGTTTGATGCGCTTCAAGTTTAATTTCGCTTTAGGACCATAGGTGACTTTATCTGCACCATAGATTTTGGTAGCGATGGTATGAATCTTTTCCTCAACTGAAGCTTCCCATTGGTAAAGCGGGGTGAAGGAACTTTGTGCTTGTCCTTCCGCTGCAGCGGCTACCGCTTCAGCTAATTCTAGGGCTCCATTGCCACCTTCAGCCCAAACCTTTGTAGTAATGGCCTGAAAGCCTAGTTCTGCACACCGATCTTTAACAATTTGTATCTCTTCTTCGGTGTCAGAGACAAAATGATTAATCGCTACTACCGCTGGAACTCCAAACTGGCGCGTATTTTCTAAATGTTTTTCCAGGTTAACTAAACCTTTTCGGACTGCTTCTGGATTCGGCTCAGTTAGGGATTTTAGATCAGCTCCGCCGTGGTATTTTAGTGCCCGAATCGTGGCTACTAGAACTGATGCACTTGGCTTCAATCCAGCACTTTGGCATTTTATATCATAAAACTTTTCTGCCCCCAGGTCACTTCCAAAACCTGCTTCTGTGACTACATAATCAGATAAGGAAAGCCCCATTTTAGTAGCGAGTACAGAGTTGGTTCCTTGGGCTATATTAGCAAATGGCCCACCGTGAATAATTGCCGGGTTTCCTTCAAGCGTTTGCACCAAATTGGGCATGATCGCGTCCTTCAGCAAAGCGGCCATTGCTCCCTGTGCTTTGAGATCGCGGGCATAAATAGGCTTAAAATCGGTAGTAAAACCTACGAGGATATTTCCCAAGCGTGTTTTTAAGTCTTCCCGTCCATTACAAAGACAAAGAATGGCCATCACTTCTGAGGCAACGGTAATATCGAAACCAGATTCCCTGGGCATTCCGTTCCCTGTACCACCCTGTCCAATGGTGATCTGTCGGATGGAACGATCATTCATATCCATCACTCGTTTCCAGGTAATACGTCGCGGGTCAAG
>CAXIDD010000493.1:0-4406 GCA_964021975.1 uncultured Saprospirales bacterium
AAAGATCGGAAGAGCGTCGTGTAGGGAAAGAGTGTAGATCTCGGTGGGCGCCGTAGCATTAAAAAAAGCATTGGTTAATGAGATCTTACTTTCTGCCAATGAGGCTTATTGGGATTGGGTAGCTGCCAATAATATAGTAGGTGTTTATGAAGAGGTGTACCAATTAGCTATTGTACGATTTGATGGATTGCGAGAAAGTTATATTCAAGGCTACAAAGCTGCAGTAGATACTTTGGAAAGCCAAATACAAGTACAGAATCGATTGGCTCAACTGCAAGATGCTCGACTCAAAGTGGTAGAAACACGCTTGAAATTATCCAACTATTTATGGTCTAGAGATAATATTCCACTAGAATTGTCTCCACAAGTTCCGGCACCGGAACTAGATATTATGCCTGTTTTGTCCATCTCTAATGATAGCCTTAGACAATTGTTAGGTATGGTTCCTGAACAGCATCCCTTATTACAAGAGATGGGCTTTAAGTTGGATCAATTGGCCGTGCAAGAACGATTAAATAGGGAAATGTTGAAGCCTCAATTGCAAGTAAACTATAATCTACTGGCAGATGGATTTAACTTTAACGCTTATCAAAATGGAGACAATCAGGCCTTTCGAGATATTTTAAGCGAAAATTATAAGTGGGGAGCTAGCCTAAAGTTTCCACTATTCTTAAGGAAACAACGCGCTGATTTATCCCTAACCCGAATCAAAGTACAAGAGACTTACCTCAAAGTAGATCAAAAGCGTCTAGAACTACAAAACAAGGTGAATAATTACGTCAACAACGTCAATACTTTGGATCAACAAATAGATCAATATGCTGCGATGGTTCAAAACTACAGAGATTTGCTAACAGCTGAAAACGAAAAGTTTCGTCTGGGATCCAGTTCTTTGTTCTTATTGAATTCCCGAGAACAAAAACTAATCGAAACGCAAGAGAAATTGATTAAAGCACAAGCTAAATTCCAGAAAAGTAACATCGCTGTTATGGGAGCTTCTGGTACTTTGGTGGATTATCGTTAGTAAAGTAATCTTTAGAACCACCTTAGGCGTCCTTGGGTGCCTTAGGTGGTTCAAATATTAATTATTCAATCTGAAAAACAGCCGTCCGCAATGCGGTTCCTTTTTTTCCATCAGGTAAAGTATAAGATTGTACTAAAGCCCTGGCTTCCGGCAATTCAAAAACCTCTGGCATACTTCGGATAGCACCGGCAGGAACGCCCGCTGCTTCCAACAACTCCAACAAATCATTTCGATTAAAAGCCTGAATAGCAGGCGCTAAAAGCTTCACTAAGGTATCCCGGTTATTCACTCGTTGAGCATTACTTTTAAAGCGCTCATCCGTACTTAATGGGATTAAATCCAATACCTGGCATAGGCCTGTAAAATGACGTTCTGTACCAGCAGCCAGAACTAGCATTTTATCATCCAAGGTGGTGAATACATCTCCATAGGGTGAAATATTCGGATGCTGACAACCCATGCGCTGGGGAATGTGCTTAGCAACCAACCAATTATTGGCTTGATTGGCCAAAGAAGCTACTGCCGCTTCCAATAAAGAAGTACTGACACTGCTACCTTGGCCAGTCTGTAGACGTTTGATAATAGCCAAAAGTATTCCCTCTTTCAATTGGTGAGCAGCCAACAAATCGATCAAAGCGACCGGCATTTTTGCAGGTGGGCCATCGGACTGACCGGTCATGAATAGAAAGCCTGCTTCTGCTTGGAGAACTACATCAAAAGCCGGTCGAGTTGAATGCTTAGAGAAGGCAGATAAATGGGCAAAAATCAATTGAGGGTGTAGCGCACGCAAGGCTTGCTCTGACATGCCCATCTTAGTGGCTTTAGCAGGTGGGAAATTACTAATTACGACATCTGCCTTGGCAATGAGTGCATGAGCTTTGGCTTGGTCTTCCCGCGTTTTTAAATCCAGTAAGAGGACTTCTTTACCCATATTAATGTGTTGGTAATAAGCAGAAGTTTGCTTGGGGTCTTCGCCTGGCACCCGCCAGTTTCGAGTGACATCTCCACCTGTTTTTTTATTCTCGATCTTCACAACACGAGCACCCAGTTCAGCAAAAAACTGGCCAACTGCTGGTCCTGCGAGGACACTCGCCAATTCGATAACTAAAAAGTCTTTAAAAAAATCTTTTTCCCACATATTAATTACTAAGTTTATTTGAGAAATTGGAGTCTGATTTGTTTAGAAGCTAAGTAGTTCGCGAAACTAACCTATATGATTTATGACAGCATCTTTTTCGCCTACTCAGCGTTGAAAACCGCTTCCGGTGTGAACCGCAAATGTTTTTCGTCTTTTTTAGACAAAAAAAATGCTCGGTCAAAATCTATATTTCAATATCGCGAGCTACTTAGTTTCTAACAACATACAGTTATATTCTAACAACACCCGATGCAATTTGCAGCTAATATCTTCGATGTACTTATTCTAGTAGGGGCTATTCAGGGACTTATTATTGGCGTACTTCTTTTTAAGAGTCAAAGTATTTTGAGGGCTAATCGTTTTTTAGCCTGGATTCTATTTTTGTTGTCCTTAGCTTGCTTGAATATTTTTTTGCTAGAAACCAATATAGGTTTTAATACCACTTGGTGGGATATTTTGACGGCAATAGTTCCTATGACTATTATCATGCCAATCGGGCCATTGATCTTTTTTTATGTGCGGGATCTATTAGCTCCAAATACCAAATTCACTCGATTTGATCGGCGACACTTCTATCCACTTATCCTCGACCTTATTCCCGAATTACTTGCCATTGGATTTATTCTAGGTGTACTTTTGCAGCTTGTCGATCCACAACAATCTTCGAATTTGGGCAGACTTATGGATCATTTTGACCGCTATAGTGATATTCCTAGATGGTTGTCCATTAGCTATTATTTATGGAGGAGCTGGCAACTTATTCAAAAGCATTTAGATAATCCCGGGATACAAAAAAAATGGCCGCAGCAAATGCTAAAAGGCTTTGCACTCTTCCAGTTTATTTGGTTAATACATCTAATCCCTTATTTGCTTCCACAAACCTCTAATTTACTACTCAGTACCTTTAGTTGGTACCCCGTTTACATACCAATGATGGTGTTAGTTTATTGGCTAGGTATTAAAGGTTTTATGGTTAATCGGGAACTTCAATTAAGGCCTAAACCAGTGCGTAAGAAAAACCTGGACGCAGCTTTTGCTCAAAAAGTAATACAAGAGCTAAACTATAAAATGCAGGAGGAAAAATACTTTTTAAATCCCAATTTAAATCTAAAAATCATAGTAGACCAAACGTCCTTTAGTCAGAAACAAATCTCGGCAGCTTTAAATCAATATTTAGGCAAAAATTTTAATGAATATGTCAATGGTTTTAGAGTAAAGGAAGCACAAAAAAGACTTCTAGATACTCAATACCAAAACCTTACTATTGCAGCGATTGCCTACGATTGTGGATTTAATTCCCTTGCTACTTTTCAAAGGACCTTTAAATCGTTTACCGGACAAACACCAAAAGCGTTTCAACAAAAAAGTCATAATTAAGTAGTCAAATCTAGATTTGAGCAGGTTTTTCGGCGGAAATCTACCTTTTTTGCTAAAAAAACAATTGTATGAACCGCTTTTTCTTTTGCTTACTTTTTATACCCTTTCTTAGTTTTAGCCAACCTACTACAGATACGCTTCAAAAGAAAATACTTTCCGTCGAAGCAATGAAAGCTGATTTTAGTACTTATCGGCAATTATTAGAAACGACCCATCCGGGCCTGTATCGTTATTCGGACAAAGTAGATATGGATGCTCGTTTTGAAGCACTTGACCAAGAACTGAATCAGGAATTATCATTTTATGATTTTCACAAAAAAATAGCGGCTTTTAATGCCCAAATCCGTTGCGGACATACCTTTGTGCTGCCTACAAAAAATGTAGATGACTATATCTATCAAAACATTAAAACACTACCACTTTATGTTTATCCCATTCAAGGTAAACTCTATGTCGTTTTTAATGGGACAACAGATGAGTCTATAAAACCAGGTTTCGAATTAACGCAGATCAATGGCCGTTCTGTTGACAGCATTAGCACAGTCATAAAACAACACTATTGGGCAGATGGATACATCGATTTAGCGAAAAATAAGGCCTTGGACGGTGGCCTGTTTGGAATGTTTTACTATATCTTGATTGAACAGCCATCCGAATTTCAATTGACCTTTAAAGATCTACAAGGGAATAAAGTAGAGATCAAAGCTCCAGCCCAATTCCTAAGGGAAACCAATAAAAAATTTAGTAAGAATCCAGTCAATCAAAAAATGTTAGCCTACTACAAAAAGAATAATAAAAAGCCTTGGCGATTAAGCTTCCCAAAAGAATTATCTGAGACAGCGATTTTGCGTTTTGATGGATTTGGAG
>CAXIDD010000494.1:0-4401 GCA_964021975.1 uncultured Saprospirales bacterium
AAAGTTCTGAAACCAAACTTTTGCTGATACTTATGTAGCACTTTCTTTTTGGATTTCAACTGCACTTCTACACTATATAAATTCGGCATTTCGTGCGACCACAGTTGTACATCAATCAAACGACTTGCTAAGTGATGCTTCTCTGCTTGTACTTTTGTTGAAAAAGGTTTTCCAACTTTTTGCTGACTGGCATCATATATTTGAGCGACCAAGCGGAGTCCTTTTTCCTTCACATCAGCGTAGACATCCATTTGGAAACTGCCGTCCATTTGTGCATCAATGGCTACTCTCTGAATATGATTAGCCGGAACTTCTTCTATAAAAACGGGCCTAAATATACCTCCAAATAACCAAAAATCGGAGATGCGTTCGGCTTGATGAACTTGAGGATTGGTCGATGGTTTTCTGACTTCGACTTCCAACGTATTTTCACCATTTTTCAAGTAATCCGTTACTTCATATTTAAACTCCGTGAATCCACCAAAGTGTATTTCGCCTACTTGCTGGCCATTAAAGGTCACTTTCGTTTCCGTCATTGCACCTTGAAAAACGATAAAATGACGCTTTCCAGGCAGCAAATCGTATTTGAATTGATGTCGGTAATTCCCAATTTCAGGATTGGTTTCATAGTCCTTCGGATCATTCCCATAGGTATAGTGACCAAAACCTTGGGTCTCCCAATTGGAGGGCACGGGTATGCTTGTCCAATAACCGCTGTTGCGACCTGTGGACATCTTAAATTCCCAGTCGATAGCAGTAGCAGCATCTTTTCCTGATAAGTATTTTTTAGTTTGACATTTTCCTTCATTTAAGAAAGCCAACTGTAATAGCGACACTAAAAAGAGAAGGACTTGCTTGGTATTCATAGTTTTAACTTCTTTTGGAGGAATCGTTTTTAATCTGCTTTCACATATTCAATTTCATAATTTCCTGAACCCAAAAGCAATATTGAATCCTTGATTATTGTATTGTTCCTACTTTGGAATTCCATCCAAGACTCCCCATTTATTTGTAAGGTTTTTAATTCCTCTGGAGTAATACTAAGTCTAGCTTTGGTATTAAACGGTACTCGTAAATCCATCGAAAAGTCGGAACCATTCATTTCCCAGCTGTGGTCAATATTCCCATAAGGCGTCGGTACACTTACGGTAGTCTGTGTTATCGCTTTCTGAAAAACTGGATTGACGGTAAACTCTTTGTATCCAGGAGCTTCAAGGGTCGCTTTTATGCCTCCTAGTGATTCGAAGAAATAGGCAGCAAAACCGCTGTGCATGGGGTGGTTTAAAGAATTACTCAACTCCTCCATTTCTTCCCAGTAGAATTGACGTTCTGGCCAGGTAGTAAATCCATAATTCATCACATAAGTCTGGCTTGGAAAAGTAGGTGTAGTGAGGATTTGATGCGCTAGATCCGCTTTCCCGTGTTTATTCAATACGGTGTATATGTATCGATTCCCATGAATACCGGTGGCGTGATGGCCGCCTTTTACGGCTTTGATGTTGTATTCTAGGCCTTTGACAACAGAATTTATCTTTCCATCTGGTACCATCCCAAATTGTAGTGCCATGACGGTGGCGGTTTGACTTCCATACCAATCATAAGTAGTCAAGGGAATATTTTTTAGGTATGCTTTGTTAAAAGCTTTTAATAATTCGGCCTGCTCCTTTTCCACTTTTGCTTCAAATACTTGGTCTTGATTCATTTTTGCAAAAACCCGCATCACGCCTAATATATCATAGAAGTAGGCATTGGCTGAAACAATTGGATCACATTCCATGGCAATGGGATTCTTCCGTCGATCCCAACGGGGCGGGCACCAATCGCCCATACCATTCTGGATAATGCCTTCCTCATCTTTAAAGGATAGATAATAATTCGTCAGGCCTTTCATATCTTCATAATACTCCATTACAATAGTAGAGTCTCCATAATACAAGTAATTGTACCATGGTAAATACATCGTAGCAATTCCCCAGTCCAATTTAGCAATAGTAGAGGTACGCTTTCCAGGCGCGATCATAGTTGGGACATTACACATTTCTGCTGGACCACTGGCGCCTTTTACAGCACGCATCTGGGTACGAATATCTTCCATATACTTCGTGTAGAAATTGGCCATCTCGTAATTGTACAGCGCATATTCACAAAATGCGTGCGCATCTCCCAGCCAACCACATTTTTCTCGATGGGGACAATCCTCAGGAATCCCATGCAGGTTATCTACAATTGTCCATCTACTGATGGTATCCATTTTATTTAGCAAAGGATCCGAACAAAAGAAGCTGCCTTTCTGCTCTACATCAGTAGCCACCAAAACGGCTTTTATCGAGGAGGCATCAGGTTTGGATGAAAAACCAGAAACTTCAGCATAACGAAACCCATGGTAGGAGAACTTTGGCTCCCAAGTTTCTGGTCCACCACCTTTACAAATATACCTTAGGAGTTGTCCCATGCCATTGGCTCCTCCTCCAGTTGATCCCCGATGGATATTATCTCCACTTTGGGTTAGTGCTTCGGTAGTAATGATTTCGATTTCTTGGCCTTCTTTTTCATTTACGGTAATTTGTACCCAACCGGCGATGTTTTGCCCAAAATCAACAATCCATTTATTGGTCACGGGGGACTTAAATACTCTTTGGGGGGCAATTTCTTGCAAACGCCGGATAGGAGGCATTTCTTGCGAACTGATCTTATTTACTTTTGGCGTGACTATCTTTACCTTCGACCATTCCGTATCTTTGTAGCCGAGGGTATTCCAACCATTAATTTCGTAGCGAGCATCGTAGGTATCTCCGCCATAAATATTATCAAAAACGATAGGTCCTGTCGCGTTTTTCCAGCTTTCATCGCTAAAGAAAGTCCCTTCCGAACCATCCATATAAGTCAGTTTAATTAATAGCTTGGCAGCAGGAATTCCATAGGATAAATCCTTCTCAGATTCAGGATCGCTTTTCCAGGAAATATCTTGCCCATAAAAGCCATTTCCTACAATTATACCGATGGCATTTTTGCGTTGATTCAATTGTTGAGTAATGTCATAAGTGACATAATAAGCCTGTTTGTCATAATTAGAAGGCGCAGGATCTAGAACATGATCGCCCGTTTTTTTACCATTGATATACAATTCATAATACCCCAATCCACAGATATAAGCACGGGCACTTTTTATCTTTTTCCTGGCCCTTATTTCCTTCCTAAAATATCCAGCAGGCTGGCTAGTAACTATGGTAGCTTCGTCCATTCTTCCAGTTAGGTATTCCCTAAAACGATACTCAGAAGTACGGGTGTCTTCCGATAAGGCGATCCACTTGGCATTGCCCCAGTTGGATTCATCCATTAATCCAGTCTCAAAAGTATACGTGGCAGACCAATCGGAAGCTTTTCCTTTTTCATCCCATATTTTCACTTTCCACCAATATTTCTTTGTTGGGAGCAATTGGATGCCTTGGTATTTAATGTGAGTAGATTGAACACTATTTACCTTGCCAGAATTCCAAAAATCTGCCTCTTTTTCATTCAACATTTCTGGCGTTGATGCGACTAAAACCTGGTATGCCGTTTGGGACTTATTGAATCCTTCCGCTTGAACGCCCCAAGACAACATCGGTTGCTCTGCATCAATGGCAATTGGATTAATTTGAGCATTGCAAGTGAGGGTTTCAAATGTAATTGATTGGCCATTGAGTTGATAAATCCAATAGAAAAATAGAAGTGTGTATAAAAAATACTTTTTCATGCTAATATAGTTTTAATAAGCGTGTTTTTAATTAGGGCTTTCTCATAAAAATAGCGTTGCTTAGGAGCTATTTAATGTTCCTATTCTACCCAAAATGTGGAACTGACTCCACCAAGTCTTAATTTGCCTTTAGTGAAGCTTACACCATCTTCTTCGAAATGAGTTAGGCTTTTAAGTTCAGTTGTAATACCGGTATGTGGGTCCCAATTCTCCAATTTCAATTTTCCCTTAAGGATTACTTCGGTTTCTACCGTTTCGTCACTAGAATTGGTGAAGTAGTAAATATTCTTATCCTCTTTGAGTTTATGGATATAGTTGAGTTTACCAAAATCAGTTGACAAATCTGGATTAGGGGAAAAGCGAACATCGGCGAGCAAATATTTGTCCAATGCTTGGGAAAGATTTTGCTGATTTGGGTTTGGGATAAAGACAGCATGTCCCCCATTTTTATTAGAACTGGACTGAATTTGCGTTGTATCTTGCAGCAGTGGATTCAATGCAAATATCTCTTGAATTAAATCAATAACCTTTTGGTCTTGACCCTTTTCAGAAGATTTAGCTGGCAAGCTAGTTGTAGAGATAACCACGCCTCCTTGAGCATAATAATCTCGAATCTTTTCCAGTGTTTTATACGAAATCGTTTTACTGCCAGTAAGTATCAAAAC
>CAXIDD010000495.1:0-4382 GCA_964021975.1 uncultured Saprospirales bacterium
TAGAGTCGTTTAATGGGATCTTTTTTTCATAGTCCTGAAAGCCTAAAGTCTTCTGATAAACAACTTTATTGTCATCAAATATACTGATCGCGATTCCGGGGATTTTAGCCAATTCAATTAGGTTTTGAATTTTTGCGGTTAGACTATCCTGGGAAATTGTAGTGCCATCTAGGCGTTCGATAGTAGGACCGGTGCTCGGTTGCTGACAACTCAGCAAACTAAATAAGGCAAACCAAGAAACCAATACGCCAACTGTATTTTTGGAGGTCTTTTTTTGCTTCAGAAAAGGAATCGACAAAGGATAATAGATGCTTTTAGATTGGATTACCCTAAAGATGTTGATCAATGAAATCAATAAACTGAATGGAATTACGGCAATAAACAATAGGAAACCCCAACCTTGGATGGTTAGTAAAGCTACAAATGCAAAAGCATACAAAAAGGACATGCTAATCTGAAAATTGATAACCTGGATACCTTGCCGGTAATAAATGGGGTGATCGTCTCTTTTGTGGACCCAAAGGAAAAGAGGAAATAGAATATTAAATAAGGGGAGAAAAAGACCTAATAAGGGTATGCCATGTAAAAGCAATAACCACTTTTGTTGGATGGTTTCCTCTTTTGGGTTTTCTAAAGGTAACAAGTCTTCTACCTCTACTTCAAGTGCTACTGCTAATAATTTAACCGTTTGTAGGTGCGGATTGACATCTCCTTTTTCAATGCGTTGGATGGTGCGGACGGTGACCTGCGTTTTATTTGCCAAATCTTCCTGAGTATAGCCTTTAAGTTTACGTTGATAAAGTACATTTTTAGCAATTGATGAATTGTCCATTTTTTAAAATTTGTTTGCTACAAAGCTAGGTGCAAGGTAGGGACTTTGTTACGACATTTAGGTGTCACCTTGCTGTCATTTGCTTTAGAATCGTTGTATTGCAAGGGTTCTAAAGGTTTTTTTGATCAATTAGTTGGATGAGTTCGAGGGCTATTAAAATACCAATGACGACGAGAATGATTTCACCCAAAGCATATTTTAGGTAGGTTCCAAACTTTCCGCTTTTGAGTAATTTACGGCGTATGTTTCTAAAGAATTTAAACATGGATCTGGGTGTTTTAGATAATTTGAAGATAAGTAAAATTCTGCATATTCAGCATGATAGAGACGTTGCAGTGCAACGTCTGTACAGGAGCAGTGCAGCTAATAATATTTTTCAGAAAAATAAGCATAGGTTCCTACACCTGATTTTTTAATATTTTGAAATAAACGGGTCATGTTTTTTTGATTGTTGACACTAGCAATAAACAACCGCTATGAAAAACCTAATAGCCTTTCTTTGCCTAGTCTTTATTTTTATGGGTACCACTCAAGCACAAATTGATCGTTATCGGTTCCCTCAAACACCACCAGCATCTCCCTTAGATTTAAGGTTCAATTGTGCAGATTTGCAAGTGACGCTTACCATCCATCGAATTCTAAAAGTGAGTAAGAATAACTTTAAAGTCATTTTTAAGGCTACCCTCAAAAATGTAGGGCGCCAAGACTTTAATGATTGGGATAATCCTGCCATCGCCAATTTAGGACCAAGTAGCAACCATCCGAATCCAACGGAAAATGCAGTGATGGTTATTCCTCATCTAAGAGCCGGTCAATCTAGGGTGACTTACCTCAGTATGCCATGGTCAGCTAGTTGGCGAGTAGCGCCTAGTATTAACTTTAGTTTGGACGCACATCGAGCTGATTGTTACCGAAATAATAACCAGGCAAAAGTGACACACCATGCTATCGTACAGCGATTTAGACGAGAAAACCCAAGTAATTTACCTTTTGGCCGATTTTGAGCCTAAATGATGGCCTTAATTTAATCTATTCTTAATGTTCACTTTACACAAAAAGTAGAATTTGCAGCCTGAAAGCAACGGGCATGAAAAGAGAAGTCGATATTGTTATTTTATCGGATACCCACTTAGGTACCTACGGTTGTCACGCCAAAGAATTGAATAATTATCTCAAGAATTTAAAGGTAGAAACCTTGATTCTAAATGGAGACTTTATTGATATTTGGCAATTCAGAAAAAGATATTTTCCAAAAGAACATTTACAAGTGATTCAGCGTATTCTGCGGATGGCTTCCAAAGGAACCAAGGTCTATTATATCACGGGTAATCATGATGATGCCCTGCGTCGCTATTCTAACTTTAGTACTGGGAATATTCACTTGCGCGATAAGTTGGAGTTGCAATTGAATAACAAGTCTTATTGGATATTCCATGGAGATATTTTTGATGCTTTTATTCAGTATTCTCCTTTTGTTGCCAAACTGGGTGGTATTAGTTACGATTACTTGATTCGTTTCAATCGCTGGATCAATAAGTTCCGAGCAGTCTTTGGTTTTTCCGCCATGTCTTTTACTAAAAAGATCAAAAGTAGTGTCAAAAAAGCGGTGAAGTTTATTCAGAATTTTGAGGACCATGCCATCAAATTGGCTATTGAAAAAGGCTATGATTATGTAGTTTGTGGACATATACACCGGCCTAGAATCAGGAAATATGAAACTGATAAGGGGAGTGTGACCTACCTCAATTCTGGTGATTGGATTGAAAATCTGACTGCTCTAGAGTACAAGTGGGGGGAATGGTCCCTTTATGAATACGATGAATCTGATTTTAGTTACGTAAATTCTAAAATAGAAGTCGATAAAAAGGGAAAAGAAGATTTTGAGGAAGTCTTTGGTCAAGGCGTAACTCCTGAAACAATTTTTGAGCAGATTGTGAAACCGGGCTCTTCTTTAAAGACGCGATAAATTCTGTTTTTAAAATTACGAATTATCGCGTCTTTAAAATTAAATAGCTTCTAAGACCTCTACGGTGTACGCATTCCCAAAAAGTCTCCTAAACGGTAGAATTGCTTTTCCCACTTAGTACTACGCTGGGTAGCTGGTAATTTCTTATAAGTTTTAAGCATGGAAAAGTATAGGTTTTGACTTTTCCATAGGTTTATTTCTAAGCCCATCTCCTGTACTTGCCCCATAAGCTTATTCAATTGAGTTAAAGATTTTTGATCTTTAAAACCCAGGGCCAAGATATGTTGCAACTCCTTATAAATACGTTCTCCCGCTTTTAAACTAATTCTATCTGGATTAGCAATGATTACATCCCACTTCTTGATGTCCTTGGCGATTACTTCTAGATCGCGAACATTTAGATCATCGTTTTCAAAAAAGGACTCGACCTCTTTATTTAGAATGATATTCGCAGCATTCTTAAATTCATCTGGAAGTGGAATATTACTGCGCTGGATGCCATTCATCAGCTGGTAATTATCTTTATAGAAATCTGCGAGGGTACTCTCCATGTGTTTTAAACTTTTCATGGAGATTTCTCTAAGGATTTTCCGTTTTTCATCACGAAACAGATGCCAGATGGAGAATTTTTCTGGGCCAAAATAACTTTGCATTAAGCCAATAACCAACCCCAAATTGGTGCCTTCAAAAGCTTCTGTGATTTCTTTAGCCATTTTATCAAAAGTGGCTTTTTCCATATCAATGGAAATATTGCCAATGATATTTTGCTGTCCTAAATACAAAACGGCAAAACTAAAATGCTTACGTGAAGAGGTAATCTTTGAATGTACCGTAGTCTGTCCAATAGCCAATCTCTGGATGCCTGCTTCCAATCTTACGAAGGATTCACTTGTCGCTCGATAGTTAAAGATTTCAATATCTTCAGGGTAGGCCTCAAACAACGACGAGGCAGCGTAGTGCATACCCATGCGAACTAAGTCTACTTTGGCGGGAATGATGTTTTCTTTATAGCTGGTTGCCCCGTTTTCGTGCATATTACTTGGCGCATCTTCGAGCTTACGTACAAAGGTATCGTGTAGGTGTACATCCGCAACTTGAGCTGCATAATGGATGGCTCGATTGGCATATTGTAAAATCTGATCGGTTTCAATTCCAGAGATTTCATCAAAGAACCAACCACAGCTAGTGAACATCAGGACGGCATGACGCTGCATTTCCATCAGGCGGAATAACTTGGTCTTTTGTTCACTTTTGAGGGGCCCTTTAGCTTGCGTTTTTAAAAAGTGAGCAACCGTTTTTTCGTTTCGATCCAAGAGTACTTCAATGTAGGCATTGCGTGCTTCCCACGGTTTGTGTAAAAGATCTTCGGTCTCTCTGAGGTAGATTGGGATGAGCTCATCTCTTAGCCAGTTGAGGGCTTCTCGTAAAGGCTTTCTCCAAGCTTGATTCCAATCATTATGTCCACCGGTATGGCATCCGCAATCTCTTTCCCAACGGCCGACACCATGCACACAACTCCAGGAAGAACTTTCATGAATTTGTGCTTCATATTCTAAGGGAAATAAATCTAAATACTGCCCATAA
>CAXIDD010000496.1:0-4380 GCA_964021975.1 uncultured Saprospirales bacterium
AAACTGGTCTGCATAAAGATGGGTGTGCGTGTCAATAAAACTCATCTGTTGTTTGCTTTCTACAAAAGTATTGATTCTTTTTTAATTACTTTTGGCGTGCAGAAGCAAAATTTAAACATCTACAAGGAAAAATTATAGGTATGGCGAAAGGTGGTAAAAAATATTATGTCGTATGGAAAGGCGCTGAACCTGGGGTTTATGATAGTTGGTCGGCCTGCCAGGCTCAAATAAAAGGATACCCCGGAGCACAATATAAAAGCTTTAAAACTCAAGATGAGGCTCATGATGCCTACTTGGATGGTCCTTCTTTTTCTAAAAAGAAAACTACTCAATCAAAATCAGTTGCTTCGAAAAGTAAAAGTGATATCATCTGGAAAAGTATTTCCGTAGACGCGGCGTGCAGCGGAAATCCTGGCGTCATGGAATATCAAGGTGTAGATACCCAAACCCAATACCAGTACTTTCACCAGAAGTTTCAATTGGGTACTAATAATATAGGTGAGTTTTTGGCCATTGTTCATGCCTTAGCAATGTTGAAAAAAGAGAATAATCCCCTACCTATATATACAGACTCCAAAATCGCACAACTTTGGGTACAAAAAAAGAAATGCAAAACGACGCTACCACAAAATGAAAAAACTCAAAAACTCTATGAGTTGATTGCGAGAGCAGAGCAATGGTTGAAGAACAATACCTATGAAAATAAGATCCTAAAATGGGAAACCAAAAGCTGGGGAGAAATCCCAGCAGATTTCGGACGTAAATAATCATTGGCCATCAGAATCTTTGATGGAAAAAAGATCTATTTCTTGGAATAAAACTTCATTGGGTAGTCTGCGGTCGCTTTCCCTTTACGAATATTTTCAAGTTTGCGGCGGATTAATTGCTTCTTGACTGGCTTGAGATGTTCGGTGAATAAGATACCATCTATATGGTCATATTCATGTTGAATAACCCTGGCATTCATCCCATCGAACGTCTCTTCATGGGTTTGAAAATTTTCGTCTTGGTATTGAATTCGAACAAATTCAGGGCGTTCTACATCTCCAGATACATCTGGAATACTAAGACAGCCTTCTTCATAGGCCCAATCTTCTCCGTCTTCTTCGATAATTTGGGCATTAATAAAGACCTTTTTGATGGCGTTGGGTAGTTGCTCGGCTTCTTCTTTTCCTTCGTTCAATTGTAGGGTGTCCACGAGGAATACTCGAATGGATAACCCAATCTGTGGAGCTGCAAGACCAACCCCATTGGAATGCCTTAAGGTTTCCCACATGTTTGAAAGGAGTTGATCAAGGTTTGGATAGTCCGCAGTAATATCTGTAGCTACTTTTTTAAGGACAGGATTGCCATAAGCATATATAGGTAGTATCATAATCTAAATTGATTCCATGTAATCTTGCAAAATTAAGATAGCACTGACCTTATCTACAAGATTTTTGTCACGTCTTTTCTTTTTTTTGACGCCACTATTACGAATAATAATTTTAGCTTCCTCAGAAGTGTAACGTTCATCTTGAAAGACAACCGGAATATTTGGATATAGTTTTTCAAGTTTCCGTTTTAAGCCAACAACAAGGTGATGAATTTGGGCTGGATTTCCATCTGGGTAAAGTGGCTCACCTAAGACAATAGTTTCTACCTCTTCCTTTTGTATATACTGATCAATGAAATCCAATAAACCATCCGTGGGAATAGTGTCCAAACCGGTTGCAATAATCTGTAAGGGATCGCTGACTGCTAATCCCGTTTTTTTGGTACCGTAATCGATGGCAAATAATCTTGGCAAGCAATTGTAATTAGAGATGAGTACATAAAAAAAGTTGTCAAGTAGACACAGATAACTGCGCCTACTGACAACCGTTTCCCCTTATTTAAAATACTAGAACGCTGTTCTATTACAAAAGAACTCAACAATTGGCAGTTTTCCAAACAAAAACACAGAAAAAACCAATTACTAGCCTTCTAATGAAACAAAATAACGGTTTTTATAAAATAAAATGACTCAACTAGCCTAAATAAAGTAAAAAGGCCGTTTTGCAACGGCCTTAGAAATTAGAGAAAAACCACTTAAATAGAAGGATTAATAATCTAGTTTGTACAACTTATATTCTTGAATCAGCTCTAAAAGCTGCTGAGGTTTTGTTGAGTTACCAGCGTAGTAGTTGGTTTCATTGAGTGCTTTTACCCAGGCCATATAATCAGATCCTGCCTCCTGTAACTCCGGATAATTTTCTAATAGATACATACTGTGAGCACGCCAATTGGTAGAGGCATCGTCAAAATTTACGCCTTTTAAATGTCGGCCAAAATGATTGTTGTAAACCTGCGTAGCAGGATCTTTCCCGGCATTACTGGCAGCGATAGCTAAGGCCATTTTTAGAGATGCTGGAATTCCAAAGCGACGCATCTCCCCTTGGGCTACCGGAGTGAAAGTTTCGATATAGTGATCAATGTTTTTTGGAGTAAATACGACCTTGGAAACCTTCTTTCGGTTTTGCCTTTTAACCTTACTGGCGGGTTTTAAAGCAATCGTTTGAGCAACGCCCATTTGATCCATGGGATCCGCGGAATAAGGTTGCTCAGCGGAATCATTACCAGAAAGATTAATGGTAAATTGAAAATCATTGCGATAGACCATAAGAATCGCGAAGCCGGCGATGCCTATCTTAAGCCACAAAATATTTGATTTACTTAACCACGTTTGTCCAATGCGATGTCCTTGGTACTTGCCGGCAATAAACCAGCGTTTTAAGCCCGATAGAAACAAATTGATGACATTAAAAGAGCGCTTACGACCTTTATGACTGGCTTTCTGATGACGAATATCTCTTCGCTGATCTTGGTTATACTGGGTATTATCCTCAATATGAATCCGATATTTTTTGCTTTGACTCCACCTCATGATAAATATTTTTGAAAACTTTTGTATTTTTAGGATTGCATTTTTACAATAATTCGTTTTTATCCCTTTGTTGACTTAACAAAAATAAAACAAAAAGTTTTTTAAAACAAATATTTTTAAACATTTTAAAACAAAATATGGGCGATTTTTCAGATCACATTGTAAATCAACGGTTTAAAATTGTTTATCAGGAGTTAGAAAAGCAGAACCTGATCAAAGGAAAATCTGATATTGCCAAGCACCTTGGCACTTACAACCATGTCATTAACAGCATTTTAAAAGGACAACGGAATATTACGGTTGACCAACTTCACAAGTTGTTTGATATTTATCAAGTGAATGCCAACTATATGTTTGGTTTGGTAGAGGAGATGTTTCAACCTGGGGCATCGCTAAACTCAGCCATATCCAGTCATTCTATGGACGAGCGCTATCAAAAACCTCAAAATAATATCACCTTATATCCGCATCGGGCATTAGCTGGTACAGCTATTGAATCTCAAGAAACCCTGGAATCTGACCTTCCTCAATTTTCGGTACCAGGTTTAACTGGTAATTTGACGGCTATTGAAATCAGTGGTGACAGTATGTATCCCAACCTTACTAATGGAGACATTGTCATTTGCGAACCCGTGGAACGTGGTTCTTCCATTCGAGAAAATCATATTTACGTTATTGTTACAGATGCTGTAGTGGCCAAACGGGTGCAAATGACTAAAGGCAAAGATGGACAAGCTGCACTCCGGCTGATTTCTGATAATGATGCTGTATACAAACCCTATACCGTTGATTTAGAAGAGGTGCAACAAATTTTAAAGGTAAAAGCCAGGATGACGAATTATGCTATGAGTTAAATCAAGCCTAAAAGAACTGGCCAACACCCAATACAAATCCTCTTTCTTGCGTATTCTGAATATCGATTCCATAATCAATACGCAGCGTAGCATTGTAGGCTTTTAGGTAGCTTAACCTCAATCCTCCGCCTACAAAATGTCGGAGTGTTTCGCCAGTAATCAATTGATTGAGGTCACCACCTGGTTTTCGCCAGGTGCCCGAGTCAGAGAAAGCGACCAATTGACTTACAAAATTACCACGGTTAAAAATAGTTTGCCGATACTCTAAGTTGAGGATGAAAGTAGCCGTACCTCGGTCAATCCGATTACCAGAGCCTCGGATATTAATATGGCTATCCAATACAAATGGTGCAAAAGGAGAATTATTATTGGTAGCTAATCCTATGCGAAGTCGGCTTGCAAAATTTCCATTTTGACCTATTCTACCAAAATAACGCGTATCATTGATCAAAATATTGAAAAAGCTGTAATCGCTCAGATTATAGACGGTTTGCAAATTCAACACATTATCATATCCAGATAGCTGATGATAATGGTAGTTGATATTCCTATAGTAATGAAGAAATTTGCCTAAGGTCTTTGGTTCCCGTTGTTCTTGGGGGCCAGGCGTTACAGTGCCCT
>CAXIDD010000497.1:0-4376 GCA_964021975.1 uncultured Saprospirales bacterium
ATTATCCGCTCCTGTTTCTACACCGCGAGTATCTTTGGCTCCTATGAAAACAGACCCATCGGGAGCACTGAAAAATAAATCGGGCAGGTTAATAGTAGCTCCACCAATACTCCAGACTTCAGCATTGGCTTGTGTGAGTTCAATGGTGGACGTCCCTACCGTGAAATTATTACGATCCCCACGGAGTTTGAGCGGTGGGTAACTTTCTACCTGAAAATCAGTAGTAATAAAGGTGGTACCCGTAATGGTAATATAAGCACTGTTCATGTCCAGGTTAAAGGTGGTAGTCGCTTCACTACCATCTAAATACCTGGTATTTACTTGACTATTGCCTAAATCCAGACTTCCTTCCTCTAAAAAAATTAGGCTATCAACAGAGAAGTCATCTTGCAAAGTCCAGGCTCCTCCTTGCCCACTGAAGTAAGCCGAATAAGCCAAAGGATGATTGGCTGTAGCAATCGTCTGACCAATCGCAGTCGCTCGGAACAATAAATCTCCAGCATGATTCCAAGTCATATTTGGATTTAAAGTCAAACTGCCATGCACATGAAGACGTGCATTTGCAGGGATGTCAAAACTTGGATTATTGGTCACCGCGCTCCAATCCATGTCCATGCAGAAAATATTGTCTACTAAAACACTGACGCTTTGGTTAGGACCATCAAAAGAGTTTTCATCGAAAATGACTCGATCGTTAGGGGAGGGGACCACTGGATAGGTAACTACACCACCACTACTGGTTGCCCAGTGGGAGATGTCACTCCAATTACCACTACCACCAACCCAAAAGTAATCGGCTGCTTGAGTGGAAGAACTAAAAAAGATAAATAGAGAAAAACTGAAGAGGAGGTAGATGTTCTTGATCATTCTAGATTTTGTTGTAAGATTTCTACTTGTTGCTATTCTTTTGAAAGTCTAATCTAAGTGAAACGTACAGATTAACGTTTCATTTTATTAGGAGGACGCAATATGTGAAATTTATAGCTAAAATACGGCAAATTCATACTGCTCTCTTACTTACCATTAATTATTTTGATTTGTGATGGAAGGATTGGTTAGATGACATTTTTTGTGTATAAAGAGTCCTTCAAAGAATAAACAGGCTATTAAATTTCACTAAGGATTCAGGCCTTTTACTTAAATTATTCCCGTAATGCAGGTGATTTTATTTGAGTGCTTTTAGCCAGTAAGTTGGTTGTAATCCACTTGTTTTTGCTATTGAATAGACCTTTTTTATCCTTAGTAATGATGATTTCTAATGTAATATCTCTAAAAACATCAGGTTTTAAATAGAGCTTAAAACTAGCTTCAATTTTATCAGCTTCTCCAATATGTTCTAATTGAAAACTAAAATCATGGTATTCCCCAGGATAAAGCATGATGCTATCTTGTCCTACAAAATCTATAATACCACTTCCTTCAGAGCCATCTGGATGATAAGATGTATAAGTTTCGGGCAAAATATCCTTGTTATCTAATCCTACGTAAAAAATTAAAGGAGGTGCATTGTTATTTTTAATTCGAAGGTCAAAGTAAACCTCTTGATATTCACTATATGCGGCACAAGGTCTTTGGTTTACTTCTACTTCAATTATGGAAGGCTCTTCAGTATTACAGGTTTGAAGTGTAAAACCAACTACGGTAAATAGCCAGTAGCTGTACTTTGATTTCATTGGGTTTAGCTTTTCCGAAAGGTTTATACTTCAATAATGGAGACAAGAAATTTAGTTACAGGAGTATTTCAAAAATAGAATTGGACGTCTTGTTTTTAGCACCTCATTCTTAACAATTATGCTTACTTTAAGGCCATAATATAAATCTATCAATATGAAGACTCGCTTGACGCTACTTGGATTGGTATTTGTCATCTTTGCAAGTGCCCAATCAACTACATGGGAATCAAATCTTATTACGGTACCCGAGAAAAGTAACTACCAAAAAACTTCTACTTATGCAGAGGTAATGAACTTTATTGAAGCCCTTCAAAAAGAATCAAATTTAGTGCATCTGGAGTATATGGGAAAAAGTAAAGAGGGGAAGGACATACCAGTAGTCGTCTTAGCCAATCCAAAAATTACCAGCCCAGAAGCCGCCGCCGCCTCTGGGAAACCAGTAATGTACATTCAGGGGAATATTCACTCCGGTGAGGTAGAAGGTAAGGAAGTAGTCCAAATATTGATGCGTGAGATTTTATTAGGAGATAAAAAGCATTTACTGGACAACCAAATCATCCTCTTTGCTCCTATTTATAATACGGACTCTAATGATAAGATGGAGCAAGGAAGACGCCCCTCACAAGAAGATAGCCCAGTGGAAGTAGGCATTCGGTCCAACAGTCAGGGCCTAGATTTGAATCGAGATGGTATAAAAATGGAAGCTTTTGAGACCAAGGCTTTAGTTTCTAATATTCTATTGAAATGGGACCCTGAAATGTTGGTTGATCTACACACTACCAATGGGACCTGGCACGGTTATGGCCTAACTTATGCCCCCAGCTACCATTATGCAGGAGAAAAGGCTCCCTATGATTTCACCTGGGATGAGATGTTTCCGGAGATTGTCAGAATAGCTAAAGAAAAATACGAGGTTGATTTAGGGCCTTATGGTTACTATTCTTTAAGAAATGGCTGGCCGCCTAAAGCCATTGCTACCTATAATCATCACCCGAGGTATTTAGTCAACCAAATGGGATTACGCAATCGGGTTGGTATCCTGAGTGAAGCCTTTGCGCACGATCGTTTTTATAAACGAATGCATAGCACCCACGCCTTTGTCACCGAAATATTGGAGTATACCCACAAACACGGCAAAAAGATGGCAGCCATCAATGCCCAAGCAGAGCAGGATGCCATTAATAATGTGCTCAATAATGCCGGGAAGGCATCTAAGGGAGTTCGTTTTAAAAAGGCGCCTTTAGAAAAGAAAATTCCGAACTATAGAACCTACGATTATACCGCTTATACCAACGAAGAAGGAGCCACTCGCTATGTACGTTCCGGACGCATTATCGAAGTACCTAATGTCGATGATTACTCAAAGTTTGACGCCACGGTCAGTAGCCGTTTGCCAAGGGGCTATTTCTTACCTAAGTCTATGGAGTCTATCGTTAAGCATCTACGACAGCATGGAGTAGAGGTGACTCAGCTAGAAAAAGCACAAAAAGCAGTTGGTGAAGTCTTTATGGTAGATAGCCTGATGAATGCTAGTAGAAAATTTGAAGGCCATTACATGGCACAAGTAAAAGGTCAATTTATACCTGAAACTAGAAAATTTAAAAAGGGAGATTATTGGATAGACATGGCGCAGCCATTGACCAACCTGATCTTCTACATGCTAGAGCCTCAATCTGATGATGGCTTAGTTAATTGGAATTTCTTTGATGAATACTTGAAAGAACAAGGCGTAGAACAAAACGCCGTAGAATACCCAGTATTCAAGTACTACGAACTAAAGTAAGCGGAAAAACTAAAAAAAAAGCAAAACAAAATACCACTAAACCGGAAAACCACCAAGCAAACATGACACCCAACGAATACCAACAACTTGCCAACCGTACCCTCACGGAAACCCCAGGATTTAAAATCAAAGACCCCGAAGTCATGGTCGTCTGGAATGCCCTGGGCTTATGTGGTGAGGCCGGAGAAGTAGCAGACCTGATTAAGAAAGGCGTCTTTCACCAACAAGGAGTTGACAAAGACAAATTGAAAAAAGAATTGGGGGATGTGCTTTGGTATTTAGCCGCGCTTTGTACGGAATTCGACTGGACGATGGAAGAAGTCATGGAGCTGAATATCGAAAAACTGAAGGCGCGTTTCCCGGATGGTTTTGATCCGGACCGGAGTACTTTTCGGGAGGGGATGGCGGAGTAGTATTTACTTTTAAAGGACATATTTCGATTAGTCGGTTTAATCTGCAGAATCATTGATCCTGCAGATTTTTTTAATAATATTTTACTCAGTTAATATTTTCTTTTGATCTATTTTAGAATAAAAACTAAAAAAATAACTGTTTGAAAGTCATTAATCAAAAAGAATTAATCTTTTTTGATCAAAGTCTCCATATGCTCATTTTGTTGTTGCATTAAATCTCCACCCCAAAATCTAATATCTGCCTCTTTATCTTGTTTAAACAGAGCTTTCATTAGATTTGAGCCGTGTAAATCGCCCGAAGCTTCTCCTGAAATGATATAATATTTCAACGTTATGTAGTTTTTAAATTAGTCATTCAAATTCCAAGTATTCAGTTTTTGGATAGTATGGTGAGCTGTTAAATCAAAATGGACAGGCACCACAGAAACATAACCATGCTCTAAAGCCCATTCGTCGGTGTCCTCACCTTTGTCCATATTTACAAATTTACCTGTTAACCAATAATAT
>CAXIDD010000498.1:0-4375 GCA_964021975.1 uncultured Saprospirales bacterium
AAACTATGGTGGCAAGTTTTCATCACATGCGACCTGCGGTTGCTAAAGAGATTCTTCAGTCAGCAGAGCAAAGCAAACAGCCTATTTTAATTTATGAATTGGCACACAATAATATTCCTTTATTGGTTTGGATATTATTACTTCCACTGTCCCTGAGTATTCTTATTTTGATGTGCTTATTTATGACACCATTTGTTCGGCCATTGAAATTTAGTCAACTACTTTTTACTTACCTTATTCCAGTTATACCACTGATTTATGCCTGGGATGGGCAAGCATCGTTGATGCGTACCTACACTTTTTCAGATATTAAAAATTTAATCGGAAACGAAGACTCCTCTGACTATGTATGGGAAATGGATGATGCTACCAAAGAAAATGGAAAGAAAAGTGGTTATTATGTTTTAGGCTATCCAAAGGTTTGAATATAGAAGACCTATTAGTTTTTGGGGCTTTTAAACTATTATTCCTAAATAATTAAGATGCTAGCATTTGGTTTTGATATTTTTGAATACGCAAGGTATACCTAAGGTAAACTCAAAACTTCTCACTAATCCTATTGCGACCGTTTTTAGGCCCTTTTCCTTTCATTTTGGTCTATGAGATCTATTTGTTGATTTACTATTTACCAAAATGGCTTCTTATTTGGCAAACAATATGAAATTATCATACTCATCGTAATCCGACGGATTTTAAAAACATAGCTAGTCTAGAATTGACCTCTAATTGGTTTCAAAATAAAGGCGACCTCCATTGATTATTCATAATAAGTTTGATCAAAGTCCTTTGCTGCGTGAATATCAGGAGGCGAATGTTAATTTAAGCAGGCGAAGCAATTTACATCCACAACAAAGGATTCCGAATCGGCACATTGCGTCGAACTTCACGAACCTCCAGAAAGTGTTTGTTCTGCTTCCATAAGTCAATCCAATCTTCTCGTTCAAAATAAACGCCACCAAACAAAAAGGCTGGGTGAGCAACGGGCCAATTGTCCCAATACATGACATCCGGCTCCAAAGGCCAGGTAGATTTGTCTGCCACGTAAGGCGCCATGTATTTCAAGCCTTGTTGCATATTAGCCCCAGATGTCGTGGTATATTCCCAGAGCTTGTTTTCTTCATCAGAAAGAATGACACAATTCATAGTCATCGCATCCAGATTAAATAAAGCATATCCATAGGGTTTTGTACGGTCTAATTCAAGCGGAAAACTTCCGTCTTCGGCCATCTGATTGGGTAAAAGTCGATTTTTATAATTATCCCGACAGAATTGCAGAATGCTGTCGTTTTGAGTGAAAAGTGCATAAACGCCTACCTGCATATTCCAGCAAGTACCATGATTGTTGGGATGCTCCATTTCATCTATTCCATAAGGGTGGGTAGTTAGCCAAGTTGTAAAGTCAGCAAACCAGGCTTTCATGATTTTGAGTTGAGCTGGATCTACCTGATCATGTTCTTCTAAAACCCGAATGGCTTGGACCACCTCCATAAAGTGGATCCCATCAATGATGCCAATGCCGCGCCCCGTATGTCGGCCTTTAATCGCTTGAGCATAGAGTAAGTTGGGGTTCATTTTAGTGCTATCATTGACAAACCAAGCTTCCAAATGTTGAATGGCTGCTTTGGCGTATTTTTCTTCTTTAGTAATCAAATAGGCAGATGCTAAATTTCCTACAATTTCACTTAGTCGGACGACCGCCTTGCGGTGATCTGTGAAATTATTAGGATTCGTAAGACCATCTCTTCTAATGTATGGTCCATCTAGATTGGTAGAATCGGGCCACCAATAATCTCCTTCAGAATAAAAATCATTTAAGCCTCCGGCACTACGTGGACTGCTAGCTGCGGTAACGGTAATTGGCGCTTCAGATAGATTTCCTTGAGCGATTTGCAAAACGGAATCTTGCAAAATTTCTACCGCCATGGCAAAGTAGTCCGTGCTATCTTCAGATAGGATTGCTTGCTCTTGACAACTACTTAGCGAAATGCAAACAGATAGAAAAAGGCTGTAAAATGGTATTGATTTCTTACTCATTAGATTAGAAGCTTGTTTGAATCTAAAGATAGAGAAAGAATACTTTTATTCTTATCCTTTAAGGGACTTGAACCGCCTAATTAGTCTGAAAGAGGAGGCATTTTTGTCTAAATAGGAACTTCTTTAAAGGAACTAATCCTTAGCCACCTAATAAAGGCTTATCCTTCAACAGATGATATTGTAAGGCCATTTTAAGGCAAGCTTTTAATTCCGTTCTTGGAATAGGCGTGTTCAAGTCAAACAAAAGTGCTCGATTTTTTTCATACCTAAACAAGTCTCCATATAGCATCCGGAAGGTTTCTACCAAACTAGTATTACAGTTGAAATAAAGCGCATACTGTTGAGGTGCTTTCGCTTTCCAATCCATTCGAATGGTGCTGCCTTTTTTAACCAAGTAACTGGGCTCGCCCCATTTTAGCGTTTCCTCGATACTGGAAATATTAAGTTCAGTAGCCGCTTCAAGAATCAAGTTCCTTAGGCCAAGTAGCTTTTTTTGGGCTAAAGGCGGATAGGAATGTAATTTTCCTGGAACTGCCGTTTGTTGTTTTATTTGAATAGCCATGAATTAGGAGTTTACAGCGATGAAAATATCTACTTCTGCGTCTTTAGGATTTCGAGCCTTTTCACCATAAATTTCAAAGTCTGCGCTATAGCTCCGGTTGAGGTCCATCCCCCAGATTTCGAACCATTTGTTGCCAACCATTCCTTGTTCAATATTGCCTTTAGCAGGGATTTGTAGGTAATTGCCGCCCGTAAAGGATCTACCGATCATTCCTTGGGGGATTTGGTCTAAGTTCGACACTTGGCAGCCTAAGATCGTTCGATAGGGCTTGAGATGATCTCCTGTATAATCTGTGTAAATGGAATAGATGTTGGTACTGGCCTTGTTAGGTATTTGTTGCAGCAAGCCTTCGGATAAAAATCGTTGCCATAATCTTCCAATATCTTGGGCGGCTTGCCCATTTTCGTTACTTGTAATAATTGAAATTCCGATGACCTGAAAAGCCGATACATTTACGTTTTGCATGGTATTGTTTTTGTGATGTACAGCAAAGGTAAATGGCTCTTGTGACAACCCTGTGTCAGGGGTATCCAAACAACTAGCACGGCATTGTTCTAAATATTGCTCTAAAGTGATTTCATGAGGCTTGAATTGATGGTCTATAACCTGTAAATATTGAATTCGATCTAATCTAAAAGCCCTGAAGGCTTTTTTAACTTGACAAAAGGCAATCAGTATCCAATTGCCCTTAGTGGTGTAAAGCGCAAAGGGTTCAATTCTTCTTTGCGTCCGTTGATTCTGCAAGGATAAATAGTCTATTTTAACCACTTGAAAATTGGCAATCGTTGATTGCAATCGAATCAAATACTGGCTCGTTTTTTCTTCTTGTTGATTGTTCCGGATTTGTAGACGGCTGCTGAGAAATTCCGTTTTGGTTTTTTGACTGTGCTTTAATGTAGACTTGATTTTGATAATGGCGTTCTCATAATTTTCCGCTAACGATTTATCTTTATTTTGGCGGATAATCTGTTCCGCTGTAATCAAAGCCATTGCTTCCGCCTCTGTAAATAGAACTGGCGGAAGTTGATAGCCTTCCATCAGTGAATATCCTTTCCCTTCCTGGGTAAGGATCGGCACACCAGATTTTTCGAGCGTTCGAATATCTCGGTATACAGTTCGGATGCTCACCTCATGCTTATCTGCAATTGCACGGGCGGTTACCAAGCGCTTGGATTGCAACTGTGTAAGGATAGCAGCTAGGCGAGCTAGTCTTGGTTTGTTTTCGGACATATGTATATTTTAGTTACCTCACAGGAATATAAAAATCTACCACACATTTTAGTTCCGGATGTTTGTTAAAGTCATTGTGGTAAATCTCAAAAGGATCGCGGTCTGCTTTTTCATAGCCGTTTTCATTCATCCAAAGAAATAGCCCCGTCCAGGATTTTTCGAACTCGGCTACTCCGATTTCGAAGCTACCGATAATGTGTTTGCCTGCGGGAATGGTCATTTTTTGTACAGTATCATCTGCTTCGATTGGAGACTGCAAAATAATACCTGCGCTCATACGTACTTTATCAGCATCTGTTATTTTGAAACTATCGTGATAGACGGTAGCCATTTTTGACTGCTGGTTAAAAAGTCCTTTGGGGGTGGCCCATTTGAGCAGACGTTGGAAAGTGGGCCCTAAATTTTTTGATCCAATACTAGATAAATAAGCCATATTGATTTCAGGTGTCTGCTTAACTTCAATTTTTGCATTCATTTTGATCCATTTTTTTAAATTATCAAGGATACAAAGGTATTGTGCCTGGCTGGGGTAGGTTTGACCATTCTTGC
>CAXIDD010000499.1:0-4371 GCA_964021975.1 uncultured Saprospirales bacterium
GGTAGGCTAGCTCCGCTACGGAATTGATGCCATAGGCAGGGAATCCACGTTGGTCGGTGTTTGTATAATTATAAATAGCTTTGGCACCTGCATATTCTAAACCATCAAAAGTAGCTGGATCAATGTTCTGGGCAATACTTTCAATGAAACGGTCTTCTGTAATTTCCGCAGCAATAGACTGAAAAACAGGTCCAATTGAAAAGAATCGCGTTTGTGTTTTACGCATAAACCCAAAATAAAGGTCAATTTCCCTAAGCCGGAGGCGGTGAAAATCATTCCCTAAATCGTCGTCACTAAAGGTTTCTTCCAAGTTCTGAGTATCATTTCCAAAACCGTAGAAATTACTGGTATAGAAAGGGGTTTGAAAATGGCCCTGAAAAAGAAAATCCCAATTTTTAATTCGGTCGATCCATTCTCCTTGATAATTTAATAATAATCCACTGGTGGCTACAGCATAACGCAAATCAATTTTGTGAGCAGAAGAAAAGGGATTTTTTTGAAACCCATACTTTCGAATATTCACAGTAGTCCCTACTAAAAAGCCATCATCTGGGTTAATCGTTAGCGAAGGAGTGATTCCTACAAAATCAAATTGATAATCCAGCGATTTTCGGTTGTAAGTATTGAATTTTGGATCTTCTTTGAGTAATAGTTTCGTCGATTTTCCGCTTTCATAATCGATATTTAAACTTTTAGCATCATAGATGTAATTCTTGCGAATGCTACCTTGAGTTACTTTGTCTTGAAATTTATCCCGACCAAGGCCTCCGATGGCTCGAATGATAGGTCCGTCAGTAGCTTCCCCTTTGAATTCGAACCGATCTCTTTTACCGAGACCATATAAACGGACCTCTTTCGTTTCCCCTTTTTTGAATGTACGCTCAAAATATTGGTTCTTTAGTTCCCCATCTTTTTTCGCACCCCAAACCCTGACTTTGACATCTCCGTTACTGAAGCGCTCTACCAAAAAATAATCTTCTTCTTCGGTACCGATCACATCAACTGCCTGAGCTTTCTTTTGATAAAACGCTTCTGTAAAGTTACGTAGATTCGCCCGGCGCTCTTTTAGTTTAGCAATTATTTGGGGCCCATCGATGTCATATACAGCTTGAGGCCATGCTGATTGAAATGCAGCTTCAATGACTTCATCCGTTAATAAACCTTGCATTCTTACTAATTCTTCCTCCCAAAGCGACCATTCTGCTCCGCTTAAAAAAGTGGCGTCAAAAAAACGAGCACCGTGCGTAGTAGCATGGAAGTTTTTATTGTTTCCTTTGAAGGCTCTGAGTTTATTTATTTCTGGAGAGAATTCACTAAAAAAGGGAATGGCCAATCCATCATAATGGCTAAAAGCCTGATCTCGATCTCTAGGAATTGGACTGTAATATTTGATATCGTCTTTTTCGATAACCGCCCAACGCCACTGGTCATCATGTCTGTCCCAATCGCCTAAGAAAAAGTCGAATAAGCGGGAGCGGACAACCTGCCTATAATTAATAATATGGTCATGCTGTTCCATTAAATTCTCAAGTGTATTGGAGGTACTTTCTATTTCCTTTGGGAAACCAAAACTGGCTTGTTCTGTCCAGACTTTATCATCTGGACGTTCTTCTACTAAATAAAGTGCATTACCAAATTGCGTATTATAGGTCCCCAGGGCTTCTTGTTTAGGTACAAAAAAGAATTCAGGATTGGTATGGTACACCCCAACTTCACTGGCCATTTTGGGAATAGGCAGGGCACCCAATGGATGCGAAGCACTAAAATTATCTTTAACCACATCTAGAATAAAACTCCGATTAAAGGGGTAAGGTACCGTCCTACTAGGATCCTTGTCAATAGAGCGCATGGTATATTGCTTACCATCATTGGCTTCCAATCTTAAAGAATTCGTCTGATAACCTCCTCCCTTTTTAATTGGAACAATCCCATTTTTAAACCCTGGCAAATCTAATAAGGGCGTTGGAACTTTTGCATTGTAGGCTTCCCGATAATGTTTACCTAAAATCAATTTACCAAAACCACCTCTAGTGAAATCATCCTTACTAATTTGCTTAGGCAAGGTATCTAGTATAGAAATTTCGTCATTATCTTTTACTGGCCCGATTGGGATGATTTCTCTTGGCGGATGTGCCTGGTGTTTAAAAAGGGGCACCCCTTCGGTGTTAAAAAAGGTAATCCATACCGCTCCATTTTTCAAGAAATCAACTTGTGAAAACCCAGCCTGGCCTGCCGCAAAGAGGCCTTGTCCTCCAGTACGAGCTGCATGAGGTGTTCCTCCAGCGCCCGTCACTACGATAGCCTGTCGGTCTTCTTCGAAATATTGTTGACTATTTTCATGTGCTCCAATGAAAGTGAATCCACCATTCTTTCTAGCTGCGTCAATTAATAAGTCACTTAGGCCGCGATAACTAGGATTCGACAAATATTGCTCGTTGGTAGTCGAGGAACGAATGGTTGTAGCTACGGTGCCTAGAATAGGTAGCGGTATATAAAGGTTTTCGTTTAAAAAAGTAAGTGGGAAGAGGTGCCGTTTTATGGGATGTTGACCGCCATAATAACCATTACTTAATAAAGGATGGTGGGTGGCGATCAGCACATTCTTGGTACGGTTCCCTTTGATGATGTCCTCAAAGTATTGTTTGTAAACACCTCTATCTTTTATTTCGCAACCTGAATTAATTTTAGGTTGCCCATTCCAGTCTTCTAACCACCATTGGGAATCTAATAAAACGAGGGTTGTTTCCTCGTCTAATTCAATTTCTTCTGGATCACCACAGCCTGGGTCTGGAAAATAAAGATCATCTTGATTAAGCTGTTCTTCTAGGTATTCTTTTTGCCTTTTCACACCAGACCTACCTTCTTTAGCCCAATCTCCGTTACCCGCAACGAAATATACCTTACCTTCAAAATCATCCACTAGGCGTACCACTCGATCTAACTTCCGTTCAGCCATCTTTCGGCCTGGATCTTCACTTCCTGGCATACCTTGCGAAAGATTATTTCCTAAGAACAATGCGGCAGTTGGTTGAGTAGTATTCTTTAATTTTTGTTGAAAGCTTTCCCAAACGGGACTATTGTCCGGACTATCCCCCAAGTTTCCAATTGCCAAAACGGAATAGCTAATTGAATCTATTGGTGGACTTGGATTCTGCTGCCAAGCTTGGACAGCTGGCGTGAAATTTGTTTTATAATTGGCACAAGAATGTAGTCCAAATAAAAGTAGAAATCCGAATAGCCAGTTACTTGGCGTTTGGTCAGAAAGTTTCATAAGTAATGAATATTGCTTACCTAAATGTACAAGTTTAGCCTACTAAAAGTTAAAATGTAGACTTTATCTTTTTCTTGTAGGACAAAAAAATGGCTTCCCTACACTGGGGAAGCCATCACTTTACACTCACTAGTTTATGAAACTTAAGCTGACTTTTACAGCAAACTCTGTAATTATAACACGTAGAAACCCGCTTTATTGTTACGTTTTAGCTTAAATATTTCTTAAAAAGTTCGATTTTCTAAGGTTTTTTAAAAAAAATCCACCCAAATTCCAACCTTCTACTTTTTAGACCATCCTTATAATAAAATCACACGACTTGAAAAGCACAATAGACCTTCAACACACGCTAAAAGCATGCCTACGAGGAGACCCTCGGGCACAGCATAGGCTTTATCAACAATATGTCAAAGCGATGTATCATCTAGCGATTAGAATCGTGAGTGAGCGGATGGAAGCAGAGGATGTGGTGCAGGAAGCTTTTATTCAGGTATTTAAAAACTTACATCAATTTAAAGGAGATGCTACAATTGGCGCTTGGATAAAAAGAATCACCATCAATATTGCTTTGAACAAACTAAAAAAACAGCAAAAAGTACAATGGATTGATCAAGAAGCAATACCAGAACAAGTATCGGAAACGGAGAAGGTACCAAGTGCTTGGAAAGTAGCCGATATCCACGCCGCCATAAAAAAATTACCCGCAGGAAGTAGAGTTGTGGTGACTTTACACCTTTTAGAAGGTTACCAACACCAAGAAATTGCCCAGATATTAGATATCTCGACTTCGACTTCAAAGAGTCAATATTATCGAGGTAAAAAATTATTACAACAGCTTTTAAAAAAAAATAAAGTTCGAGCTTATGCGAGATCCTAAAGATACATCTGATAATAATCCTTCCCTCGAACAGTTTGCCAAAGCCAATCGAGATGCTTTTGATGAACTAGAAGCAATTGATGAAAAAAGATTGTGGCAGGGGATCCAATCTGAGCCCCTCAGCAAGATTCGTCCAATTTCGGGTTGGAAAATGGAACTGGGTACTTATTGGAAGTGGAGCGCGGCCGCTTGTATTGCGATTGCGGTTTTATTCGGTATTAAT
>CAXIDD010000500.1:0-4353 GCA_964021975.1 uncultured Saprospirales bacterium
CAGGAGGTTTCATCAATGTAAACGGTAGCAAACTCAATTGGCTTTCCAGTAGCATCAACAATGGTCCCTGCGAAATTTTGAGAAAATAGATTACTAGTACAAAAAAATAAGAGTAGGAGATGTAGTGTTTTGTGCTTTTTAAGTGTGTTCATAGGTTCTGTAGATAATGTATAAATTGATTTGTTTTCTACCATGTGCTTAACCATCGAGGAGTTTTGCTTTAAACTTTTCTATTTCTTGGTTAAAGGCATTGACCATTTGCTTGGACATATTCTCAGCTGTTTTTTCATAGGCTTTTGTTGTTTCCTCTTCAATGACTCCGTCGGTTTCTAATTGATAGCAAATCAGATTGAATAGTCCGAAAAATTGAATAAAAGGCAATTGGTCCGTAATTAAAGTATTGATATCGTTCCAATCAATATTTTTATAGGAGTTATCTTTTGCATACTGTCCCATGATACTAAGGAGAGCTAATTCAACTTCCTGGTCTGTCCCAGGCCTGACTAATCTTTGATAACGTTTTCTATCTGTAAAAAACATACCCGTCCTTGAAGGAATCGTTGTAGCCAGAAATATACCTATTGACATAAGTCCTCCAGTATAAAAAACGATACCAAGTGGTTTGCCCACAAGAAAGGCTATTACAAAACAGATGATCGCAAATAATACAGAGGCAATGGGCCCAGCTAAAAGGATCCGAGCAAATTTTTTAGCGTTGTCTTTATTATTGTCAATTGGAGAAGTTGCGGCTACACCTCCGTAATAGGCTAAGTTTTTATTAAGATAAGTTTTCACTTGGTCGTTTTCTCTTTTAATTCCAAGTGGGCCTATTACATAAAGCTCAAATCGAAAACCATTGACAAGACCTACCAATAAATGCCCCAATTCGTGTACAGCCAAAACGATGAATACCATGACTATGATACCTAACATCAGGATTGTTTTTTCTGCCTTTGAATCTGGTTTTAGAGAATCCAACAAGGCAGATTCTTTGGTGATGATTAACATCCCCAAAAATAGAATAAGCATAAAAGCCCATTCCAGGTACTTCAGATATTTTGATTCTTTTTTCATTAGGTATATGCTAGGATGAATGAATAGAGTTTTTGTAAGTTAATTTAGTCTTCCACCAAATCATTAAGTTGGATCACCTGAAATTCGGGATCAGATTCAAATAATTCATAGAGACTGTTCATTAAAGTGTCTATTTTTAGATTTCCCTGCTTAAGTGGCTAGAAGCTTCTACGAAACTGCTGCTTTTAAACTTTCCATAGCAACTTTTTCTTTAGCTGACAATTCAATTAATATTTCAGAAGCCTGATTAATGTACTTGATGTCCTTAGTTACTCCAACTTGAAGGAATAAGTCTGAAACATCTTTCCACAATTGAGCAATACCATCGTAGGCTTCACTGGCTATGATCAACTTGTTGGATTCAAGTATTTCGCCACTTTCTTTAAGGAAGTCTCTATATAATTTTCTAAATAACGAACCGCCAGTTCCACCTCTTTCCATCAAGGAAGCGGAAGTTTGAAAGTCTTTTTCTAAGTCCTTACTCGTCTTAAACCATTTCTTAATTTGAGCGCTGGTTTTATAAATGCCTTTATAGCCAAGGTTGGTAATGGGAGGATTTAAGAATTCGCTCGCATTGTTAAAGATGGCTTGCTGAATGACTGGTTTTAAGTCTGGTAATGGGCCATTTTTTGTAATGGTATAAGAGCGATTCCTGGACGACATGGGACCTTTCTCGTTCCTGGCTAGTGCAAGGTTTTTCAGTGTTGTGTTGGCTATTCTACCCTGTTGATTGGTATCATTGAGGTAGGCCAATTGATCATCGTATCCATACATCGAAGCATAATGACCGGCAAAGTGAATCTTTGAGGTGAAATAATCTAAATGATAACAATCCAATTTCAAACCAACTGCCTGACCTTGATCTATTTTCGTTTTGACATTTGCCCAGGCTTTTTTAATAGAAGACGTTTCTTGGATTTCTAAATTTAGGTTCAGGTTTCGGCAGATGTTTTCAGTTAAAACATCTGGTTTGACTCGCCCTCCAATAAAGGGGAAATCCATGATTTTCATGTTCCAAAAAATATAACCCAGCCCTTCTCCGATACCAAATAGCATAGGTTCGGATAGTTCAATACCAAGCTGGTATAGCAAACTTCCAGTTGCAGTCGTTTCGCAATGTTGGCCGTTGAAAGGCTTGAAATTTTTGATGATCATTTTTGGCGCTATTTTTAAAATTTATAACTATACCCCAAACGAATTACCTGAGTTTCATAGTAATCGGAGCTGGTAAAACTAAAATTAATTCCATTGATTTCCTTTCGGATGACCATGGTGTTGAATAGATCAGTTGCATTCAAAAATAGTTCTCCTTGTCCATTTTGAATGGCTTTTTTGATACCAAAATCAATAGAAAACCTGGAGTCAATGGTGCCTTGAGGAATAATATCTGGAGCCAGGTAAATTGCGGTCAGTTGAGCTTCTATCTTATTGGCCAACTGAAAGTTGGTATTCAATTTGATGTTACCAGAATAAACTTCTTGCTGATCCGCTGTAAAGGTATTTATAATCGGATATTGATTAATCACCGTAAAAGCTTCAATTTGATTGTAGTAACCATTTAGGTTTAAATTCAAGTTGATGCGCTCGGATAGGGCTTGGTCGATCACAATTTCAAGGCCGGTATTGTAGCTTTTTCCTGCGTTTTGGGAAATATTATAAATCAGATTGCTGTCGTCAAGACTGGAAGCGATCCGCGTGATGGTACCATCCGAAATGCGGTGATAAACGGCACTATAAAAAGAACCTTTACTCCAAGCGTTTTTATACGCCACTTCAAAGCTATTGGTAAACTGTGGTTGTAATCCCGGATTACCCACTTTTATGATTTCGGCATCATCATATTTTGGGAAAATACGGATGTCGACCTCATCTGGTCGGTCCACTCTACGATTAAAAAAAGCAGATATCCGGTTGTTGTCATTGATTTTATACGTAAGTCGAGCGTTTGGAAATGGCTGCAAATAGTCATATCCATCACTTTGATAAGTATTGTGGTTGGGATCTACATCATACTGTAGGTCTACATATTCGAGTCGTAGTCCAATTTCTGCTTCGAATTTTTTCACCTCATAGGTATAATTACTGTACACCGCAGGAATGATTTCCGTATAAGTAGCCAGCCCATCAGCGCCTGTGTCTAATACAGAATTAGTGGCGGAGGGATTGAACTGCATATCTGTGGGGATGGTTCTTCTTCGGAACTTAATCCCTGTTTCTAGGAGCCCAAATTTTAAAGGCTTGGTATAATCCAGGTTAAAATCCGCAACCTTTTGATCGGCAATCAGGAAAAAGGATTCCTCTGTTCTAAAGGTCGGACGCGTATTGGTAAAGAAATATTTTTCATCTTCTCGGTCAAAGGTATAGTTGAAGCCAATGTTCAAGAGATGGCCCGGCTGTTGGAATTGATGCTGGTAGGCAATAGAACCCATCGCAGCGGTGAGCACTTCATCCTCCAGGAATTGCCAGAGTCTGATGCTTTCGTCAGAACCAGCATTGAAAAATGGCTGATCGCCGAAATCCATAATGGTTTCCTGACTAAAGAAACCAGAAACAGTTAACGTGTTTTGATCGTCTAAAAACCAATCTAAACCCACTTTAGAAGTGAAAAAATTAGTGTTCCGATTTCTTTTTAATTGCTGGTTGATGTCGGTACCATCGTTATAAGTACGGGTAACAAATTCATTTTTGTTGAGCGTTTCGGTGTATAAATTATCTGCTTGAAGAAATAAGTTGACCTTCTCTTTCCTGTAATTTAAGGAAACGGAAGGGTTGATTTTGGGTGTCGCTTGATATTGATCCCGGATATCTGGAAGATTTTCTTCTCGGACCCATAAAGCGCCTAAACCTGTTGACAAACCCACTTTGCCATTCAGCCCATTTTGATCTTCTTTTCTTAAGATGATGTTGATGATCCCAGCATTGCCATTGGCATCGTATTTGGCGGAAGGGTTATTAATGATTTCTATCCTTTCAACGGCGGATGCAGGGATGTTGTCCAATCCATTTTGATTGCCAAAACCTGTAATTGCAGATTGTTTGCCATCGATCAGCACCATCACCTGGTTATTACCACGTAGCTGTACTTGCCCGTCCTGTGTAGTAACGCCGGGGAGGTTGTTCATGGATTGTAAGACGCTGCCCCCACTTTGGCTAATGTTGTCGTCTACGGCATAAGTTTTTTTGTCTAAGGCACTTGCAATGGTGGCTTGATCAGCGGTGACCACAACTTCACTTAGTTCCTCGATATTCTCTTCGATGGCCACTGTGCCAATATCAATA
>CAXIDD010000501.1:0-4343 GCA_964021975.1 uncultured Saprospirales bacterium
CCTAGAAAATGAAAATTGGCATCATCCTTGCAATTACTATAAATGAAGAATATAGTGTTTCATAGTGTAAGGAGTAATCGAATGTTGGTTGCTCCTTATTTTTTTGTGTTAACTTTAGGTTAGCTAGGTGGTTTGTACTAAATTTGCGTTTAAATTAGAAATGCTAGATGAAAGAAAAAATTATCAATACAGCTATCCATGTTTTTAACGAAGAGGGGCTTGCTGCTGTATCCATGAAAAAAATCGCCGACGAACTAGGAATCAGTGCTGGGAACCTAAGCTATCACTACAAATCAAAAACGCTTTTATTACACGCTATTCGAGATAAAATTGCCCAGGAAACCAAGGATTTTTTCCTGCCAAGTAGCTACTTGACGCTACATCATTTAGAAGTAATGGTGAATGCTTTCCATGAGCATACTTTGAGTTATAAGTTTATTTTTAATGATTTTGCCCACATTGCCAGAAAATACCCAACGGTTGCAGAACAACACAACCGCTTGAATCTTCAACGCTTAGTACAAGGAAAAGCATTAATTGACTACTATGTAGATAGTGATCGGATGTATCCTGAGCGAGAAGGAATTAGCTACGACTACCTAGTTTTTAATGTTTGGTCTTTGTTGACCTTCTGGCCGATACAAGAGTTTGCGCTTCATTCAGAAGACTACATTTTGAAGGAGCGTACCTTTATGGATGCCATCTGGAATCTATTTCTTCCCAACCTGACGGAAAAAGGCTTGGCTGAATACCGTGAAATTGAAAAATATGTCCATCGTAAATCTGAAGATACTTCAGAAGATGGAACGGAGGATGAGTAATGGACTTAGTTGAAGTTTTTGTCACACTGTTGAGTGTGACAAAAATGAGCAACCATTATTTTGTCATTACTAATGATCCCGACTTACTAATTTTTCCATTAAATTCCGGATTGGTGCTTTCTGCTCCTCCGGTACTTGTAGCGCCTCTAAATGCTCAAAAGCCGCACTCCGAAACTCATTTTTCTTTTCCTGTGCATGTTTTGGAATATTTAATTCCATTAAAATAGCTTTGACTTGCTCAATTTTCGCTGATTCATCTTCAGGGGTACTATCCATTAAATCAGCTAGTAATTGCTGTTGTGTTGGTGAAGCTAATTCGAGCGCCTTTAAAATCAAGAAGGTTTTTTTGTTCTGAATGATATCGCCGCCGACCCTTTTTCCAATTTTCTCAGCTGTACCGAAGGTATCTAAGAGATCATCCTGAAGTTGAAAAGCGATGCCAATATTGCGTCCAATGGCATAACAGTGCTGAACTTCTTCAGCAGAGGCACCGGCTGCAATGGCTCCCATTTCCAGACAAGTAGCCAATAAAACAGAAGTTTTTAATTCGATCATTCGAATGTATTCTTCAATGGTGACATCACTGCGTTGTTCGAAGTCGATATCCATTTGTTGACCCTCACAGACCTCTCTGGCTACTCGATTGAAAACGCGCAGCAGTGCTGGAATCTTAGCTTCATCACTAAATTGAGCTAGGTAATCATAAGCTAAAACCAACATTACATCACCAGAAAGAATGCCGGTATTTAGATCCCACTTGGTATGCACCGTAGGAAAGCCCCGGCGGACCTTGGCTTCGTCCATAATATCATCGTGGACTAAACTGAAATTATGGAAAATTTCAAGCGCATTGGCAACGGGCAGTACCTTTTCCAGATCCTCCCGAAAAAGCCGATAAGCCAATATCGTAAGAATAGGGCGAAAGCGTTTACCTCCCAAATTCATGATGTAATTGGCCGGCTCGTATAGATTAAAAGGCTGGCCATCAAATGGATGTTGCAGGCGGTAATCCTCGAATAACTGTTTAATATCTTGCATTGACTTTATTGATTTTTGAATTGCAGATCAAATATATTATCTATATATCGCTTATTTAATTTGAAAGCTGAAATTCAAACTCCTTTCTGCTAATTTTGTTCGAATATTTGTAAACACAAACAATATGAGCAATAGAATATACGACCTACTCATTATCGGTGGTGGCCCCAGCGGCCTAAATGTAGCCATTGAAGCCACCAAAGCAGACCTGGATTATATAGTTTTAGAAAAAGGTGTACTGGTGAATTCTTTGTATAATTTTCCTGCAAATATGACCTTCTTTTCTACCTCTAGGAAGTTAGAAGTAGGTGATACACCGTTTATTTCTCACTTAGAAAAACCAACCCGCATGGAAGCCCTGGAATATTACCGGAGGCTAATGGATCGTTGGCAGCTCAAAGTAAATCTTTACGAACCAGTAGAAACTATGGTACGCCTGGAAGATTCTGGTATTTATCAAATCAAAAGTAGTAAAGCCGTCTACCTTGCCCGGGCAGTGGTGGTCGCCACGGGATTCTACGATACGCCTCGAAAACTTGAGGTTCCTGGCGAAGATTTACCTAAAGTAACTCATTATTACAATGATCCACATCCGTATGTAGGGCAGGAGGTACTGGTCATTGGCGCGCGGAATTCTGCCTGTGATGCCGCCTTGGAGACTTATTATAAAGGCGCTAAAGTCAGTATGGCTATTCGTAGTGAAGGTATCCATAAGAATGTAAAATATTGGATTCGGCCGAACATTGAAAACCGCATTAAAGAAGGCAGTATAAAAGCCTACCTCCATACATCCGTTAAGGAAATTCGGCCACGGGAAGTTGTTTTAGAAGGACCGGAAGGGGAGTTTACCATCAAAAATGATTTTGTACTGGCGATGACAGGTTATCAACCCAATTTTGAATTCTTTGAAAGCTTAGGGATCCAAATCGAAGAAGATGAGGCACATAAACCTTGTCATCATCCCCAAACTTTAGAAACTAATCTGCCAAATGTTTACATGGCTGGCGTCGCTTGTAGTGGCTTGGCAACCAGTAAATTGTTTATTGAAAATACAAGAGACCATGGAGATAAGATCGTGCAATCGATTTTGAGTAAACGTGAGGAAGTAGTGAAATAAGGATCCTATCACAATAGCCGACGCATTTGATACATGCCCCTATATTGCTCTTTTACTTGCTCAAAATCTAGTTGATGCCTGCCAAAGATTTCAAATTGATGTTTTTGATAAAAAGCAATGGATGTGTCATTGCTATCCATGACTGTTAACCAAACAGATTTGCGCCCGAGTTGCTTGGCAGCTTGATTGACATATCGGAGCATGGCTTGCCCAATTCCTTCTCCTTTGGCTTCTGGGAGTAGATAGATACGCTCTAATTTAAGGGTATCTCGGTCCTTACCTTCTGGTCCTAATTGATCAATGGTTTTTAGAAACCCAACCGCCTTACCTTGGTAATATGATAAGTACCATCGCGCACCCGGTTCTTGCAGTTCGGACGCTAATTTTTGAGTTGAAAATGCCCAGTTTCGATACCATTGGCCATCATCTTTCCACAGGTGGATAAAATAGGCCTTGTATATTTTTCTAGCTAACTTTGATAGTCGTTCAAGATCTTGTTCAGTAACCGGACATAAACTCACCCGATGTCGTTTACTAGCAATACTAACTGCGTTTAAACGAAAGTTAGGATTTTTCCAGGCCATCATCCAAGGCGTTTGAAGCGTGTGCTCTTTGGTAAGAATTCGATCGTGGAGAATACCCTCTTTTTTAAAACCAAGCGACTCATATAGTCCAATAGCTTTGGTATGATGACTACGTACATAGAGTTCTATTCTAAAGATATCTGGGCGTCCTGTTTCCACTAAAGTTAGAAACTGTTGAAATAAATGACGACCGATGCCTTGACCCTGGGCCTTGGGATGTACTACAATGGTTAAGCCAATCAGCATATGCCTGGAGGCAAAAATATCAGACATAAAGGCATGGATCTCCCCTATGATTCGGCCATCTACTTCAGCAACTAAAGCCAGACCTGATGACCAACTTTTTAGGGCAAATGTTTGGATGTAATTGGCGTCAATTTCAAAGGGATAACGGATAATTCCATCCCCTTGCTGCGCCACTTCTTGATAGAGATGGAGTAATTGGGCCAGATCATCAGGGGCTAAAAAACGGATCACCGAATTCATTGGTAACTATTTTCTTTAAGTAAAAGAATCTACAGAAAAAGACTTTTACACAAATAAAACAGGAAAAAACCTTTTTAAAGAAGAACCCCAGACAAAAAACTTTTTTTTGTAAAAAGAAGAGAAACCCCTATATTCGCCATCCCATCAGAAATGGCGGGAATTTGGGGCCTTAGCTCAGTTGGCTAGAGCGTTTGACTGGCAGTCAAGAGGTCAGGGGTTCGACTCCCCTAGGCTCCACCTCTATAAATAAAGGCTTAACGCATTTTTGCGTTAAGCCTTTTTAGGTTTTAGAAGCTA
>CAXIDD010000502.1:0-4321 GCA_964021975.1 uncultured Saprospirales bacterium
CCTAGCTAAGGAAGAAAAAGATTTTGATATTGCAACCTTTGTAGGTGAGTATTTTGACCTCCCAAAGGCCTATGCCACCAATTTTCAGAGTGACTCCAATCGGCCGGTAGATGAACACATCAATCTACTGTGGGACATCTTAACCCGAACCCCCGATGAAAGTGACAATGGGACATTAATCCCGCTCCCCTATCCCTACATCGTCCCCGGTGGGCGCTTTGGAGAAATTTATTATTGGGACAGCTACTTTACCATGTTTGGGCTTAGAGAAGCTGGGAAAGTGGATATGATTGAAAGTATGATAGACAACTTTGCTTATCTCATTGATACCATCGGTTTTATTCCTAATGGGAATCGGACTTATTTTACGACTCGTTCTCAACCGCCATTCTTTGCAGCAATGGTCCAATTATTAGGAGATGCCAAAGGAGATAAAAGTGGGACACTAACAAAATATTTACCCCAACTTCAAAAAGAATATGCCTTCTGGATGGATGGGCAGCGGAGGATTAGCGCCGATCGCCCAATTCTAGAACACGTAGTCCGCTTAGAAGAAGACATCATTCTTAATCGTTACTGGGATGCAGGTGATTACCCTCGGGAAGAAATGCATAAAGTAGACGTAGAGTTCATGGAAGAGAGTGGTCGAGAGCCGGAAGAGTTCTACACAGATGTGCGCGCTGCTTGTGAATCGGGCTGGGACTTCAGTAGTCGTTGGTTTGAGGATAGTCAAAATTTGACGACGATTGCAACGGCTGATATTATTCCTGTGGATTTAAATGCCTTGTTGTACAATTTAGAGCTATGTTTAGCCCAAGCTTACCAGGAGCAGGGTCAATTGGACCAAGCAGCTCCGCTTTTGCAAAAAGCCAATCAACGCAAGGCGGCAATCCAGAAATATTGTTGGGACGCTGATTTAGGCTTTTACCGCGATTATAATTTTGTCAAAAAAGAATTTACCCCTGTTCTCTCTTTAGCTGCTGCCTTCCCGCTCTATTTTGGCATAGCGGATAGCACTCAGGCCATTCAAACTGCGCAAATTTTGCAGCGAGATTTTTTAAAAGCGGGAGGTTTAGTGAGTACTAAAAACAATACTGGCCAGCAATGGGACGCCCCCAATGGTTGGGCCCCTCTACAACTCATTGCCATAGACGGCCTTAAGAAATATGGCGAAAATGAATTAGCACAGGAAATTGCTACTCGTTGGATTAATCTCAACCAAAAGGTCTACAAAAACACCGGCAAACTAGTAGAAAAGTATAATGTAGAAGACATGAGCCTTGAGTCTGGTGGTGGAGAATACCCCGTGCAAGATGGTTTTGGCTGGACCAATGGCGTACTCCTGTATTTATTGAATCAATAGATGCCAAAGGTCATTGAATTCCTTTTTTGAAAACACAAAAACAACGCATGTTCACACATACCCAAGAAGCTTTTGGCCAATTCGTCGCGCACCATATAAAAAACCCTGAAACCAATACTGGTTTTTCTATTGTACCGGGTCAAGGAGGAGTAGTCCTAGATATTCAATTTGCAGGTATTTCTATCTTAGACGGTTATCAAACGCCCATTGAACTAGATCTTAAAAACTGGGGGAAATCAGCTTTACTTTACCCTTTCCCAAATCGTTTAAAAGATGGAAAATACCAATGGGAAGGACAGGCTTATCAATTCCCCATCAATGATAGCCAAACCGAAAACGCACTCCATGGTTTGGGTATTCACAAAGCAATGAATATTGCCAAAGTGATGACCTCCGAAAAATCTGGCACCATTATATGTCAATATAATAGTAAAGGAGAAGAAGAAAGTTATCCTTTCCTATTCCAGTTTTCGGCAGCATTCACCATTTCGGAAGGAGGTTTTGAGGTAGAGCTGGCCGTCTTGAACCAAGATCATGAAACCATTCCTTTTGGCTACGGCTGGCACCCCTACTTCAGCCTTGGTGATAATGTTGAGTCTATTGAATTACAATTACCAAAGCTAGACTTGGTGGGCATTGACCAACGTATGATCCCTACTGGAAAGCGTTATCCTTACGAAGAATTCTTACAATCAAAACCAATTGGAGCAACCGTATTAGACAACTGTTTTGCTACGCAGCCCAATGAGGAAAACAAAATTAACATCCAACTAAAAGGAATTAAGGGCATCCTCAATTATTGGCAAGAAACACAGGTAGGCACCTATCCATTTGTACAAATATTCACCCCTCCAAACCGAACTTCTATTGCGATTGAACCGATGACCTGTAATGTAGATGCTTTTAATAATCAAGAGGGTTTGATTAAGTTAGAATCTGGCCAAAGGTCTACTGCTCGATTTGGACTGACTTTTCAACCAGCTTAGAAATACTTAACGCAATAGTAGTACAGTTCCATTTTGTTGCTGTCGGACCCCATTCGCAAGAATAAAGGTAGCGGTATAAACGTAGATGCCTGGATCAACGTTACGTCCCAGTAATCTCCCATCCCAACCCAAGTCTTCTTGATTGGGCAAAAAATTACGTCTTTCGTAAATTTTAGTTCCCCAGCGGTGAAAGATCTCAAATTGCTCAATTTCTCTTACTTGGTCTGGATTGGCATAAATTACCAAAAGATCGTTTTGCTGGTCTCCATCTGGTGAAAAAGCGGATGGAATAAAAATTTCTGCCTTTTTGTTGAGTTTAACGGTAATTGCTGCTCCATCTACACAACCAAAAACATCATCTATCCTTAAGACGTAGGTTTGATCTCCCAATGCGGTCACTTCCGGATTTAAGCAGTCCGTACAGCTAAGGTTGTCCGCAGGCGACCAGGATATGCTTTCAACTAAAGAGAAGGGAATATTCAATTGAGGCTGCATGGTATAATTCTCCCCGAGGTCTAATTGCACCGAGTTTTCCAAATCAACCAATTTTTCTCGTAAAACTGGCATTAGAAAATCCTGCTGAATTTGACAGCCTTGGGCATCCTGGATATCTACCACATGAAAACTTCCTCCTTCTAATTGGTTAAAAACAGTGGCATTCGAAAACGGACCACCATCAATAGAATACATATAAGGCGTAGTACCTCCGGAAGCGGAAATCCGCAACTGATCTGCTGTGAAAGAACGACATTGGAAGCGAATAGGTGCTAATGGAGAAGGATCTCTGATCAAAGCCGTAACGGTAGCCTCACAGCCATTGGCATCTGTAATGGTGCCCACATAATCTCCCGCAGGCAAGTTACCAGGGTCCGCTTCGGCAGAGATACCCGGGCCCCAATTATATCGATAAGGCGGGGTGCCTCCTACTGTTTCGGTATCTATACGCCCGTCAAAACTCCCCGCACAACTAGCGTTGGTGCTGGTTGCGATGGATTGTATTCTTGAATAACGTAAATCTGTAGATCCTCTTACCTGACCACTACAATTAGCATCAGCAAAGTCTTGTAGCGTTACTTGTCCTTCTTGATCAACCGTAAAAAAGAAAGGGTTCTGGAATATATTCGTGAAAGAACGTACAAATTCCCCATCCTGAGCGAATGAAAAACTAAAAGGTGCTTCTCCTACAAAAGTAATTGGCACATCGATGCTTCCACCCAAGCAGGTCTCCTGGACATTATCCGGAATAGAGGCTTGTGGTACCGGCCGAACATTTATCTGTACATTATCTATAAATTGTCTACCACAAACATCCGTCACCGTTAAAGTAAAACTACTGTCAGATAAGATGGTGGCAGATATATTTTCAGATCTAGAGCCCGTTGACCATAAATATTGATACCCTTCTACGCCACCACTAACCGTGGTCGCTAGGTTGATCCGATCTCCTACACAAACCAATTGATCCTCGAGGCCAGTAACAATGCTGGGTGGATCGAGTAGATAGAGCCTTGTCGCCCCACTAATACAGGCACAGGGAAAGTCAAATTCTAATTCGACCGTTTCTGGGGTCGTTTCAACTTCATCATCAATGATCGCTTGTAAGGGTACTACTATTTCATTTTGTCCTGCTGGAATTAGAACAGAATCGGGTAACATTTGAAAATCAACTCCCTCAATTGCTGTACTGTTGGGGCCCACCCTAATACCAATGGTAATATCTTCATCTACCGGAGAACCTTCGATTCTTGATACTACAAAAGAGCCGTAATCACAGCCTTCAGGAATCGTATCCATTTCAATGGTAGACCGGCTACTTAACTCTAACTCGCCGCCTAAGTTGAAGCTCTCTGCTTCTAAAAAAACAGCCGAGTCCCAAGAATCGTCTCCAACATCTGCTACTACTAATTTTAAATGGTAAGTTTCGCAGGGAATTAGATTGAGTTGCGCCGTTAGTATTTTGGTAAACCCATCA
>CAXIDD010000503.1:0-4281 GCA_964021975.1 uncultured Saprospirales bacterium
TAATACAATCTCCGGCACAGATTAAGGAATGAGAAACTTCCAAGTCCACAGAAAATTCTTCTTCCTGAGTCTCGATGGTAAAGTTACTTGCCAAATCATCTACAGCAATACCCAGCCTAAAATCATCTAGCCAATCTAGTGGTCCGACGATTATATTTTGTAAAACTGGTGTACCATTAGTGGTAAATTCTTGCACAATCAAGTTATTTCCATCTACATCTAAGGTGACGCTTGCAAGATACCATTCTCCATTTCGAGCAGCATTATGGGTGTTATCTGCTATACGTACCGTTGGTTCCTGATTACCTTGATTGTTACTCACTCTACTTTCAGAGGGGCGCGCACCCATTACTATACCTTCCTTAACCAAGTCCTGGCTAGCGAGGTTAAAAGTTGGCGAACCAAAAGAGGTGTAATCAGCTGGTACCAGAAAGAAATAGCTTTCGTTGTACAAACCAACGTCCTGGGAGTTGAAAAAGTTACATCGCATGGTGATTGGAAAATCCGACAGCTCATAGGTCTTTGTAGTGTAAATAGGAGTAGCTATTAAGCCCGAATTATCTGGAATGGGAGTATCACCTCCAAAAAGAGCGGTACTAAATCCAGTTGCATTTGGATGAATGGAAGTCGGATCTATTCCTAGCATTAGGTTGTCAGAAAAAGACTCTGCTACCAGCGGTTTGTTAATGGTAGAATAATCGCTTGGTTCGTATTGACCATTAACTGGAGTGGGTCTGGGGGTGACATGAATGGAAGCGCTGTCTAAAACAAAACTTTCTACGTTTTGTGCTTTAACAAATGGGGAGGTGAGCAGCATTAAACTGCAAAAAAAGTATTTTAAGTTCATGAGATCAAATTGGATTGTACAAACAGAACACCAAAAGTAGTCTGCTCCGTATGTACAATCCAAACCTCTTTAATATTTTAACATTAGAATTTTTCTAATCTTTATAAAAGATCCATTTAACCAACTCTTTAAAACCCGATTTCTTACCATACATCAAAATACCAACTCGATATATACGTCCAGCTAACCAAACGAAAAACAGAGAGGTGCCAATCAAAATAGATAAGGATAGGACTACCTCCCAAACCGGTGGACCAAAGGCCAGTCGAGCTGGCATCACAATAGGTGAAAACAGAGGAAACATCGAAGAGCCAACGGCTAAACTAGAATTTGGTGCCTGTACCGCAGCAATCATAATGTATAAAGCCAGAATAACTGGGATGGTAATGGGCAAAGTCAAAGACTGTCCTTCCCCCAAGTCATCACCAATAGCTGAACCTACAGCTGCAAATAAAGAACTGTAAAGGAAATAACCACCCAAGAAATACAAAATAAAGAGAGGTAAAATAGCCCACCAATTGATGTTATTCAACTCACTTATCGCTAAGGCCGCCATCGCTTCCATATCATCTGGGTTGATATCCGCTGGAGTCATACCGGGCGTATTGGTTTGATAGACAGAAGGATCAATTCCAAAAATCAATTGTACCAAAAATAATAAAGAAGGAATGAGAATCGACCAAATAGCCACCTGTGTCAAACCTACTGCCCCCACACCGATGATTTTCCCAAGCATTAGCTCGAAGGGTTTTACCGAAGAAATCATTACCTCAACAATCCGACTGGTTTTTTCTTCCATCACAGAGCGCATGACCATCATCCCATAAATAAATACGGTTAGGTACATGATAAAACCCATGATCATTCCTAGGAAAGCAGCGATGGCTCCAGTCATTCGAGTGGCATCATTGCCATTGTCACTGAGTGGTTCTGGCTCTAAGATAACGTTGGTGTCCAAGGCATCCAGCTGGGCACGCTCTATATTAAGTTCCCCGATTTTATAATCACGGACAGCTTTCGAGATGCGTTGCCTGATCAAAACCTCAATATCTAAAGTAGGTTGATCATCTGCATAATAATAGATGGTATACTTTTGCTTCATGATGTCCTCAATCGGAGGAATCTGTAGAATGCCATCGTATTCTTTTTTGTCAAAATTTTCTTTAAAACTTTCTAAGTCTTCATTGACGAATTTGAAGTATAAGTTCTTTTCGTCTTTGATTACTTTATTGAGGATATTGGCTTCGTCAATTACCGCAATTTTCTTGGTGTCGTCACTTTCATAAGAAAAGATAAGCGCAATTACTGCAAAGAAAATGGCAAAAGCCAGTGGTGTAATCAAGGTCGCTAGAATAAAGCTTCGCTTGGTGACGCGCGTCATGTATTCGCGTCGTATGATGAGTCCTAATTTATTCATTTTTCAATTTGTTGGCGTGAAGGGAATTAAACAACGACTGTATCGCTATCTGATACTTGGCGGATAAAAATCTCATTGAGTGAAGGCAAGACTTCATTGAACGCTATAATTTTGACACCTGCGTTCAAGAGGTATTGTAATAATTCACCAGATTGTACCGCGTCTGCTAAGTGGACAACGATCTTATTATTTTGATGTTGAATCAGGTCATAGCGTTCTGCTAAATCTTGTGGAAGTTCTCCTTGATAAGTGACTTGGAAATTATTGAGTTTGAACTCATCTTTAATCGCAGCTACTTTCCCTTGTAGTACATTTTGTCCTTTATTGATAAGCACAATGTACTCGCAAATTTCTTCTACTTGTTCCATTCGGTGCGTAGAGAAGATAATGCTAGTACCAGCCTCTTTCAATTGGTAAATTTCATCTTTAATTAAATTGGTATTGATTGGATCTAAGCCCGAAAAGGGCTCATCAAGAATCAGAAGTTTGGGCTCATGGATGACGGTTGCAATAAATTGAATCTTTTGCTGCATTCCCTTAGAAAGTTCTTCTACTTTTTTATCCCACCAATCTGTAATTTCGAACTTATTGAACCAATGGTCTATTTTACTTTTGGCATCTGCTTTGGAAAGTCCTTTTAGTCGGGCGAGATACATTAAATGATCACCAACTTTCATTTTTTTGTAAAGGCCCCTTTCTTCGGGCATATAGCCAATTTGAGAGGGATGTCTGCTACCGAGTGCTTCTCCATCCAGATAGACGGTTCCTTGATCGGCGCGGGTAATTGTAGTAATGATTCGGATTAAAGAAGTTTTTCCCGCTCCATTAGGACCGAGTAATCCAAAAATTGATCCTTTGGGTACGGAAAAGCTTACGCTGTCTACGGCGGTGTATTCACCATACGTTTTGACAACGTTGTCTAATTGTAAGATATGCTCCATTCGTTGTGTGTGTGCTAGTGTATTTTAAATCAGACCTAATCTAAATAATTGTACATTAAAGTGGGGCTAATTTCTATATATAATAGGTATTTTTCGATAGAAGGCTGTATTTTAATAGTGACGTAAAGTCCGACTCAACGTCTTAATAGCATCAAAACCAAAAAAAATGAAACAGATAATATTATGTACCCTACTAAGTTTGATGGTTACAACACTGATAGCCCAGAAAAACAGTGAAGTACAAGAATATAGCAAAGGTCTTAGTTTTGCGTCTATTGAAGAGTCTGAGGATTTGATGAGCGCAGGTTTTCGGAATTCCTTCTCTATCACTTTGCCCTCTGGAGATAGACGGCTAGTTGCTAGGGTTTGGAAAGACTATGTTAGCAATCATTTTGATGGTCGGACTAAGTACAATCGCAAAGCAAAAGAATATGTCACAGCCAATGCAAAGATTGGGCCTATTGGTCCGGGAAATACCACGCTAATTGGTAAGCCTGAAAAAATGGGTGATGTGACACATTTTACCGTTTGGTTAGATCACGACGGGGCAATCAGTTCTCGACGCAACCGGAATCATGCCCGGGAAGCTTATTCCATATTAGAAGATTTAGTGTTAGAAGTAGAACGGGAAAATGTACGCCTACATCTTGAAGAAGAGCAAAAGAATCTACGTAAAATGGAAAGCCAGTTGCGTCGCTTGAAAAATGCAAATGACCGCTACCACCGTGAAATTGAGCTGGCTAAAGCGCATATCTTAAAAATGGAAGAAAATATCATCCAAAATGAAGCCGATCAAATTGATGCACAAGAACAGATTAACCTACAGCATGAATTGGTCAAGGGGGTAAAAGATAGTTTGGAGCGGATAAATTAGAAGATCAAGGCTTTTGTTCTTGTTTTATGTTTTGGAGCTGTTATCTTTGAAGTGTCTTACTTTTAGATATTAAATGGATATCACCCAAACACGGGTAAAGTCGTTTGGGTTCACTTCACTAACATAAACCAATGACTACAACAAACTTACCTACAGTGGCCTATTTCTGTATGGAGTACGGCTTGCACCATTCTTTACTAAC
>CAXIDD010000504.1:0-4280 GCA_964021975.1 uncultured Saprospirales bacterium
CCTTCAAAAGGTAATCCTCTACTTTTTTACCACCTCCATATTGCGTAGGCGTGTAATAATCACTTGATCCTAAAACCAGTAAAGCCCGTAAGTTACTAGGATCCATGGCCAGTGCTTTTTCACCATTATTCTTGACTTTATTGGATATAAAAATGGCTTGGAAGCTGGCATAGAGTGGAATCGAAAGGCTTTGCATACTCGCCAATAGCGCATGGTCTTCTGAGTTTTTATCGGGCAAGCCGGATAATGCAGCTATACCTGCTTTCAATGTTTTTTTAGCAGCAGCATTATCCTCCATTCCCATGTGATAAATACACTCGTAGTAACAAGTATAGGCATACCAATAAGCCGCAAGTTTATTTTTTTTAGTCTTATAAATATTTAAGTATTGTTTTCCCAAGACTTTCATCTCATCCGGTGATTGCTTCATTTTAGCTTGAATAAAAGCCGACATGACTTGTTGTTCAGCCTTTAAAAGTAGGTCGTCATTATCAATACTTTTAAAGACAGGAGCTGCCGATAAATTTAAAATCAGGCATAAGAAGACAGGTAAAAAGAAGAATCTTTTCATTGTAAACAAGTTTATATTATAAAGTAAATATTCAAAAAAATATCATCCTACTTTGGCAAGTATTTTGAAAGCGCTTCCACATAATCTTCGAAAGCTTTTAGTCCTTTTTCGGTAATTTTCAAGGTAGTTTGCGGATAATTATTGTGATATCCTTTTTCTATAGTTAGATATTCCGCTTTCTCTAACTTTTTTATCTGCACACTTAGGTTTCCAGAAGTAGCCTTGAGTAATTTCCTCAAATCTGGGAAATTAATCGAAGATCTACTTACTAAAGTAGACATAACTGCCAAGCGAAGTTGGGCATGCAAAAGTGGATCTAACTCTGGTAGCATTCTAAGTCTTCTTCATTCGATTTAACAATAAACCAGGTATCAAAAGTAGTAAAATTGCGGCAGCAGCCAAACCTAGAGGCTGGTATTTCAAGTCTACGAAAAACATTCCAAAACTAAGTATATTCACTAATACACCGATATTAAACATCTGTTTAAATTCTATAGCACGCCCAATGATAATGGTGTATAAGGAAAGGAAAATGATCACCGTTGGCACAAAAGCAACGTTGTAATAAGGCCAGAAGCCAAAACCAAGAATGCTGATATTAATTCCTACACTAAAACCAATGGCCTTTAATATGGTGGAAATAACATTTTTACTTCGCTTCCCTTGTTTAGCTTTTCGAGCAAAATAAACCATGTTTTGAATAAAGCCAGCAATGGTCAATAACCAAATCAAGGGTGCGTACATCGGATAATAAGACTGTAGTATAAACTGCCCCGTAGCACAAATAACAATGATTGTTCCCCAGAAAATATACATCCAGCCATTATCCTGGAAGCGTCCCTTCGCTTCTTCTATGGTCCGCTTGATGATCTCCAGACTTTCTAGTGGGTTTAATTCTTTTTCCATTTATTTCTGTTTTCATCAAATATAAAGTAGTTTACATTATAAACCAAATTTATTTTTTGACTTTTTTACCTTAACTCCACCCTTTTTACCATTTGGTAAGGCAAAAGTCCCATAAAACCTTGATTTTGCCACTTGATTAAATAAGCTTAGTAAATGAAAGATTCAAAAAAAGTATTGCTTACTGGCGTCACTGGCTTTTTAGGTTCACATACGGCCATTCAATTACTAGAAAAAGGGTATCATGTACTTGGTACGATGCGAGATCTATCCCGCAGTGAATCAATCAAGGCAGTCATCGCTGAACATACCGATAAAACTGATAAGCTAAGCTTTGCACAAGCAGATTTATCAGATGATACTGTTTGGGAAGATCTGGTAAAAGGTATGGATTACATCCAACATATTGCCTCTCCTTTTCCAAGGGTATTACCTAAAAAAGAAGAAGATTTAATCGTGCCGGCCAAGCAAGGTACTTTGCGTATAATGGCAGCGGCAGCTGCTAATCAGGTTAAACGAGTGGTACTTACCTCTTCTACTGGTTCCATTATTTACGGAAAAGATAAAGATCAGCGCAACCGAACTTTCACGGAAGAAGATTGGACGGATGTTACCAATAAAAAAGACTCGACGCCTTATTTTCGCAGTAAAACCATAGCTGAACAAGCTGCCTGGGATTTCATCGAAAAGGATCAATCTGGATTAGAACTGGCAACGGTCTGTCCTGGTGCGATTCTAGGTCCTGTTTTAGAAAACGATTTTGGCACCTCCGCTAATTTGATTGTTAAAACCATTGATGGTAGTGCTCCCGCCATACCTAAAATTGGCTTTGACACCGTAGATGTTCGCTCGGTAGCTGATCTTTTGATTCGCGCTATGGAATCTCCTAAGGCCGCCAATCAGCGCTATATTGGCTCCGCTGGCTACCTTAAATTTATGGATGTAGCCAATATTTTGCGTAAAGCTTATCCTGATCGCAAAATTCCTAAAGCTTATTTGCCTAATTTTGCTGTTAAGCTATACGCTAACATCGATCCTTCTTTAAAGCCAGTTTTATTAGATTTGGGTACAGAGCGAAGACTAGACAATGGTAAAGCTAAACGGGAATTGGGTTGGCAACCTATTGACAATGAGGAAGCTGTACTTTCTTGTGCCAAGAGTATATTAGCATTAGGAATTTTAAAATAAAATGGAAGCACTTAGACAAACCATGCGTTTCGGTGGCTTATTAGCAGATTTGAAGATTACATCGCAGTCTTTGAATCGGATTCGGAGAAAGTAGTTGTAGTCTTTGGGATGGATGATTTCTGCTACTTTATTATTTGAATCAGGATTTTAGAATTAACAGGATTAGGTATGAGGCTAACTACATACCTATGTGAACCTATTGATAACTATTGTGGTTCAAAAACCCTGACTAAACCAAAGTCAAGGCTTGCTCTAAGTCCTCAAGCAAATCCCCCACATCCTCTAAACCCACCGAAATACGCATTAAGCCAGGGGCAATACCCATGGCTTTAAATTGCTCTGGTGTTTGTTCTTTTAGGTAAGAAATAGCCGGTGGATAAATTAGACTTTCGTGACCGCCCCAGCTCACGCCCAACTTGAAGTAGACCAATCGGTTTACAAATGATTTGATTTTTACAAAATCCTCTGATAATAGTTCAAAACTGAGCAAGCCCGTAAAGCCCGACATCTGTTTTTTAGCCAATTCATGATCTGGAAAAGAAGTTAAACCAGGATAATAAACAGATCCTACTTTAGGATGATTTTCTAGGAAGGTAGCAACTTTGGAAGCATTTTCGGCATGTTGATGTAGCCGCACCGGTAAAGTCCGAAGGCTCCTCAATAGCAGCCAAGCTTCAAAAGGGGCCATTTTAGCGCCCATCCAGGCTTGTTCTCGTAATTGTATCGCATCTAAATCTTGTTTTTTACCAATCACCACGCCAGAAACAATATCACTGTGGCCACCAAGGTATTTGGAGCAAGAATGCACCTCCAAGTCAATACCCATAACCAAAGGCTGTTGATAAAGTGGCGTAGCCCAGGTATTGTCAATCACGGTTTTGATCCCCTTTGCCTTTGCAAGGTCAGCAATTGCTTGCAAATCTTGGATAGGAAATTTAACCGACCCTGGACTTTCTAAATAAAATAGACTCGTCTCCGGACGAATGGCGGCAGCAAAGCTTTCGGGAGAACCATCCACGTAGGTGATGCTAATGCCACATTTTTCTACTAAATAATCATTCATAAAATTATTCGCAGGCCCATAGATCTGCTGGCCACTCACGATGTGACTCCCCTGCTGAATGCAATGCATAATTGCGGAGGAGATCGCTCCCATTCCGGAAGCAAAAAGCCGCGCTTTTTCACCTTTGGCTAGTTTAGCCAATTTCTCTTCTACTAATTTGACCGTTGGATTGGTACCACGGGTATAAATGGGTACATCTGCGGGATGATCAAAAGCCTCGTCTATGGCATCCCAATCTTCAAATACAAAAAGAGAGTTTTGAAAGATTGGAGGGACTACCGCGCCTTGGTTTTTAGCATAGGTATCATCATCGTGACTGAGTAGAGATGCTGGCTTCATGGTTTATTTGATGGTTTGGTGGTTGATTCAATTATTGTTAGTTGCTTAAAGAAAGGTGAATCAGAATTTGCAGCATTTATGAATTTACAGAATTATGTTAATGTAGTTACACTAAGGGAGGAGTAAGTAACAAAGTACAATTTTCCCTTTTGGATCCTAATTTCAAAAATCTTTTATTCTTTTTAGATGCCCCATTACACGGCAATAGTTCCTAAT